>DUIP01000116.1:5074-18531 GCA_013330285.1 Candidatus Poseidoniaceae archaeon | reverse complement strand
GCATCATCTTCAGACTCTTCTTCTGTTTCCACTTCGTTATCTTCGAGGTAGGATTTTTCCATAGAATCGCTCTCTTCAACTTCCTCTTTTGTGTTTCTTAAGGCTGCCTTCGTCGCCTGATTGCTGACCACCCATGCACCCGCAAGAACAACAGCGAGAAGCATGGCGAAGATGATCCATGGCTGGTCCTCGGTTTCTTCAGCCACTGACCATGATACTTCTTGGGATGTGGCCCCGTTGGTGTTCGACACATCAGAGGTAATTGATTTCAAAACATTGGGGATCAATGGTTTGCATTCGAGTGACTCGACACCAGCCGAACTTGTTCGCCATGTGACATAAATGGTCTTGGTTTCACCTGGTTCGAGCGAGACGGTCAATTGCGAAGTGTCCTGCAACTCATCACCCACATAACACCAGAAACTAACGCCTGAAACACTTGCCTCGCCGCTGTTTTCGATGACCACATCACCGCTTAGTCCCATGTTGGTATAGCCGGTGTTGTCTTCCATGTCAATGGAGATCACGTCGATGTAAGGTAACGGTACAGCAGCAGTTTCGAGTGGGACCATTGGTGCGACAATGGTTGTTTGATAATTGCCCCAACTCGAAGAGAGCGTGAGGAGAATTTCTGCATCTTCTTTGTGATACACACCATCACCATCCATCCATTCGACGATTCGAGCATGTTCACTGAGGGCGTAATTCACATGACCTGCTTCATTCGTGATGTTGTCAACTGTGCTGCCATAGTAGCCCAAACCGGTGGCATGGACAGTGATGTTTCCAGAATTGGTGTGCAGTGCCCTTTGGGAAAGCAACCGAATCCAAGCGTCGGTAAAACCGCCTGTTCCGCTGCTTTCAGTGTAGGTGATGTCACCAGTATCGTGAACAATGATGTCTTCGTCAGTTCTCGAACCTTGAATCATTGATTCATCAACCGACAAGCTTCCTGAGTCAGTGACATGAATCGGCGCACTTCCAGTCGCAGTTGCTCCATTCATGGAACATGAGCCTGCACAGGTGAGGTCTGCACCGCCGATGGTGGCGTTGTTGATTGAAACAGAGCCATGGGCGTTGAGGGTAAAGGCAGCAGAGTTCCACTTCAGGCTGCCACCTGTATGGTCAAGATCCTCAGCGTTGACCGTGTCGCTGCCGCTCGAACCAGAGTGGAGTGCTTGTACGCTGGTCACCTGTGTTGCAAAGAAGTAGTAGACATAGAATTCAACAACAAGCGGTGTTCCATTGAGGGCTGCTGGGATATCGACATAATCACTGCCAACAGCATCTCGGGTTTCGTTACCGATGGTGATGTTGAACATCGCCGTCTCTGGAATGACGTGATCAAGGTTGATTCGAACCTGTCCTGTTTCTGCTACATCACCGAAGTTGAGATTGAGTTCAGTATCATTGTAAATCAAAAGGCCAGCGTCGTAATCATCCCCGAGTAAATCTCCGTTCACGGTGAGGCTCGCACCTTCTTCGACGGTGATGGTTACACCTTGCACTACTGTTGTGCTATCGTCAATGAATAATGAGGCCCCATCTGTGATTGTGAGGTCGAGATCAATCGGGTTGGAGGCATCCCATGTTTCAGTGCCTGTGACGGTGATTGAGGTTTCATCGGTTGTCATTTCAGCAGATGAGAGGCCACCCAAAAGTGGGGCCATCAAGAGCAGGAATACTAAGGATACAGCGGTTCGCATGGTAAGATGGAGCCAACAGTCGGATATAGAGTTCGCTCCGTCAGTAAGGGACATCCTTCCATCCAATGGCATAACCAATGAGGTTGAAGCTTCGATGGAGCACTGGGGTAATCAGCACAAGGATCAGCATTGGAAGGCGTAATGCTTCATCGGCAAGCCATGAAGATTCGAGGAAGATTTGTCCTGCAAGGAACACCGAAATTGCAAACGGCAACGTGTCCAAAAGTGGCGCTTTTGAGGAAATGTCGCCTTCCCTTTTCAATCCACGACGGCGCTTGAAGAAGGAGCCCGTACTGTCGCCTACCAGGCACATAAAACCGAGGAATGTACCCAATACAAAGGCGCTCATCATGGTCCCACCGACTGAAAACCAAGCATCGCCTGCCCCCGAAAGAGGTGAAGCAAAGATGGTTGTGTCATCGAGGGCCCCTGCTCCGCTGCCATCATTGGTCATGACCACCATGAGGATGCAAAGCAAGCCTGAAGTGAGGGAGCCGCCGATCAAACCATTCCATGTTTTGCCATCCCCCAACATTCGGTTGCCGTCTTTTAGCGTGCGGCCCCCATCAATTGGCCACGGGCCATAACCTGTTTTTGGAAGCCATTTACCCCACATCATAGCGAATGTATTTGCCAAAAACCCAGGTAAGTAAAGCCACAAACACATGAGGCACAAGATGAGGAAATTCACATCAAACCCTCCAAGAGAACGGTAGGCATGGTGGCTGTTGGTCAACGAAGGCCTTTGAAGCCTGCCCCGTTTGCTGTACTCAATCCTCTGATTGAGAAAGGGGGCACGATGGGATTATGTGCCGAAGCCGACCGTTGTTGGGCATGGCGGACAGGACAGTTTTGGTTGTTGGCGGTGGCGGAAGAGAGCATGCTCTGTGCATGGCCTTGTCCTCATCGAGTCATGTTGAAGCAGTGCATTGCGCACCTGGAAACGGTGGCACCTCGGAACTTGCCACAAATCATGCGATTTCAGCATCAGATCTTTCCTCCCTTGTCGAACTGGCAAAACGCATCGATGCTTCTCTTGTTGTCGTTGGTCCTGAAGCACCGCTTTGTGATGCATTAGCAGACAAACTCTCAGCCATCGGCATTCCCTGCTTTGGGCCTGTACAAGCACTTGCTGAACTCGAGGGGTCGAAACTCCATGCAAAAAACGTCATGAGAATCGCTGGAGTGCCGACCGCAGATTTCCATGTACTCGATGCCAACTCCGATATACAATCCGCTTTGGATGACTTCCAAGGCCAGCCTTGGGTGGTCAAACGTGACGTCTTGGCAGGGGGCAAAGGCGTTGTCGTTACAAGCGATCGAAGCGAAGCACAAGCCTTCATCGAATCGTCCATTCAAAGCGACGGTAAGGTGCTGCTCGAAGCATTTCTCCAAGGTGAGGAAGCAAGTATGCTTGTGGTGATGGACGGCTCTGGTTTTGTCTGTCTTCCTCCGAGTCAAGATCACAAACGTGCCTACAACGGCGACGAAGGGCCGAATACAGGTGGCATGGGCGCCTACTGTCCTGCTCCAGTTGTCACCCCTGATGTGCATTCAAGAACGGTTGAAACCATTGTCAAACCAATGCACGCCTATCTTTCAAGCCAACCAGTTCCCTACCGTGGGGTGCTGTATGTTGGCTTGATGATTCCAGAAAATGGTGCCCCAAGTGTTGTAGAATTCAATGTAAGGTTTGGCGATCCAGAATGCCAAATCACATTGCCATTGATCAAGAGCGATGTGTATGAACTGCTCCATGCATCAGCAACGGATGGCCTCTCTGATTACGATGCTGAGTTCCATGACACTCATGCCCTCACTGTTGTTCTTGCCTCTGAAGGTTATCCGGCCTCACCGATCAAAGGAAGAGCCATCACAGGGCTACCAATGCCTATGAATACGGCATGGATTAATCATGCAGGGACCGCCTTTGATGAAGAAGGGACCTTGATTTCAAGTGGTGGTCGAGTGCTGACTTGTACCGCACTGGGGCTCACATTGTCGATTGCCGCTGAACGGGCCTATGCCATGATCGAAGCCATCGAACTTGAAGGCAGCCACTTCAGGACTGACATTGGCCATCGAGCGTTGTGAATTTGACGCCATCATCACGGCTCATTTTTTCACATGAGAAACACCCATTACAAGAATGCCCAAAACGGGGTGCTCCGTCGCAATAGGGGGGCAACCTCGTTGCGTCATTATTAAAAGAGGCTCTAAAGTGGCCAAGATGCTCGCCAGCCTTGCTGCTGTCTTGCAAACACCCTGAGGGAAAAAAATGGAAACGAAAAACCCAGAAATGCGCCCAGCGCCAGCACCTCTGCTTGGTTGGCTTATTGCCCCCCTTGCAGTGCTTCTTGCGCTCGCAGCAACACAGATCGTTGGAATGAACTTCGATCTCAACCTAGACAACATGGCACCTATGGTTGTCGTCCTTGCGGCGGCTTCGCTTGGTCTCGCCCCACGAATGCTCAAAGCATCCGGCACTGTCTCTTTTTCGAACTCAACCCTTTCCCTCGTTTCTTTGGTTGTTGCTTTGATTGGATCGCAAGTCGTTTGCATGTTCGGTCTTGATGCAGTGACTGCGCTCCTGTTCTTTGTCGTGATGTTTGGCGTCCATGCTCTCGTCATGCGTGGCTCTTTCGAATGGGCCAACGTGTTGATGTTTGCAGCGGTCGGTATCGAACTTGGTTTCGTTGCCGCCGGTCACATCGCAACCGACTTGAGCATCATTGCAACCGATGGGCTGGTCCTTGAATCTGGACAAGCCATTGGTGTTCTCGATGCATACCGTGGAGCAGTTGGCTACCAGTTCTTCAGCTACATGATGCTGTTCACAGTGCTCGGTATTCTCTTTTCGGTCTTGGCTCGTGGCGTCCTTTCTCCTTCATCGGAAAAGGGATGGTTCAGCCACATTACCGACGGCGATGGTGCTTGGAACAAATCCACGCTACCGCTTCAGATTGGTTTGCTTGTTTGGGCCCTTGCCCATATTGGTAGCCTTTGGCACTTTAACCACCTCATGGGCAATGAATCGTCCATCATCAACCTCTTTGGACCATACAGCGACCGTGCTGTTGCAGCCAATCAAGACCTTGCTGGATACCATGGCTACTTTGGATTCTGGAATGCCTTCTTCACCGGTATGGTGGCCATGATTGTGGCTGGTATGGCTTCTGAGCGATGGTTCACCCGTTCAATGTTCATTGGCTCAATGTGGGCTCTTTACCTCGTATCTTCGTGGTACGAATCCGGTATGATCCAAAACGATGCTTTCGATGGAAGCTGGGGCGCTTTGATTTGGCTTGCGTTCACATTCTTCATCTGCGCCATCATCTACGTGATTGGTACGCATGACAAGTGGGGCGGATGGTCAAATCGAAGTGAATTTGAGCCATCAGGTGCTCGTCAATTCTGGAATGCTCATTGGGCCACCATCATGGTCGGTATGGCGTTCTTCTTTGGTTTCGTTATTCGAATGCAGTGGTACGTCATCCCTTCGATGAACTCCCTTGGCACCAACACTTGGGACATGACCGGTGGTTCTGACCCATGGTACATGAAGCGAGTCGTCGATTACATTCTTGCTAACAACGCTCACATGATCGTCGATGCAGATCGGTACTACCCAATCGGTGGTATCAATCCTCGACCTCCGTTGTTCACCTGGTCGATTGCTGTGCTTGCCACGCTCCTCGAACCCTTCGTTGGTTCTGAGGATGCAGTCTGGTGGTCCATGCTGGCCCTTCCTGCAGTGTATGGAGCACTTACCATTCTTCCAGTCGCTGCAATCGCACGGGAGCACGTCAACGAAAAGGCAGGCGTAGTTGCTGCTTGGCTCATCGCCTTCATGCCAGCTCACGTTTCGCATTCGACCTTCGCTCTGGCCGACCACGATGCGTTCATCATGCTGTTCTTGACGATGGGCTTCATGTATTGGCTCAAGGCTGTGAAGTATGCAGGAAGCGACCGATTGTTGCGCAACACATCGCCTTCAATTTCAACCTTGATCGATTCCTTCAGTGCCGTCGCTCATCAGCGAACTGCTGCGTTGTCATACGCAGTTCTTGCTGGTGTTTCATTTGGTGTGGTTTCTCTCGGTTGGAAAGGATTCGTAGTTGGACCATCAATTCTCTTCCTAGCATATGCCTTGCAAGTTGCATTGAACATGTTCCGCCGAAGAGATTCGACCACTCTGAACGTCTTGTTCATTTCCATGCTTGCGGTCAACCTTCTGATGGCGTTGCCGTTCTACGCTCACCCGCAACTCAACTTGGTTACTGACGGAACTGGCCTTCAGCCATTCTTGTTCATCATTGTGTTCACATTGACCCTTGCTTTCATTACCACGGGATTCCGAGACAAACCCTGGCTCTTGGTATTGGGCGTCCTCGTTGCTGGAGCCACCGTGTTCTTCGGCATACTTTACGTGCTCAAGTTCTTCGAATTGAGCAACGCATGGGATGTGCTGTTCACAGGTGGAGGCTACTTCACCAAATCCAAGATTTTCGGTACAGTTGCGGAAGCAAACGCAACCGATCGTGGCCAACTCTTTGCACAATTCGGACCGATTACGTTCCTTTTGGCCCTCGTTATGGGATTGCTTGCGCTCATCGCTGGTATGCGTGAGCGAAAGCACACAAGCCTTGTCTTTGGTGTGTGGATTCTCGCAGCGTCCTACATGGCTTGGTCAGCTGCTCGTTTCATGTTCAACGCTACACCAGCAATGGCCGTGCTTGGCGCATGGGGTATTGTCTCCTTGTGGAAGTGGGCAAACTGGAGTGGTATGGTTCGTTCATGGAAGAAGTACGGCATCCGTACGCCAGAAGATCGAATTCGTGGAGCACGCAAAGTCGTCTGGAGAACACCCAACTTCTCTGCAATTCTGCTCGTGATGATCATGCTCTTTGGGCAACAGGCAACCTATGGTTTGGACGCTGCTATTCCATCAACGGTGACTGCAGAAGATGAACTTGATGAGACCATATTCAACCTCATTCCAGATATTCTTCGTCAAGAGATTGCAGGATTCTCAATTCTTGATGACAGTCCCTATGACGGTGACTGGTACCTAGGTACAATGGGTTCAGGATTCAATGATAACAGTTGGAACAACGCCTATGAATGGCTTGCTCAACAGGACACTAACGAACCATATTCCGAGCGACCTGCATTTGTATCTTGGTGGGACTACGGGTTCCAAGCACTTGCTTCTGGAGAACACCCATCTGTTTCTGACAACTTCCAGTCCGGTATTCCTGCAACAGGAAACATGCTTTTGGCTCAATCTGAAGCCGATCTTGTTTCGATGTTCATCTGGCAACTTGCTGAAGGTGATATTTCCTACAACAGGGCGCGAACAGGCGACCTTGCTTACACCAATGGATACTCAAACATCGTTCAAAACCATCTCTCACACGCTGATGGTGCATACGAGATCTTTGAGAAGATCAATGCCAACGCTGACACAGATGAACTGAAAGCATTCGTCATCGACAACAGTTTCCAAGTGATTCAAACCAACAGAGACATGGTCATGGCACAAGGATACCACCAAACTGATGGTGCCTTCGACACCTCGACCATGGTGTACCGAATCTATGATGACAAAGAAATTGTTGAATGTACTGAACAGTTCTCTCTCACCTGTCAAGGCACAGATTGGACCGTGAAGGGCGAAGCAATGGTTTCATTCAACAACTCGATTCGTTCTGGCCAAGATACCTCTAAAACAACCACACACTACATCATTAACGATTATTGGTACACACAAGATTTGATCGAGGAGTTCAACTCTGTTTCAACCCACATCCACCGAAAGAACGCACGTCTCGCTCTCACGGTGCAGTTGTTAACAAACGTGCTCGACGAATCACAAATCGTCGATCTTTACGATGACCTCATCAACAACATTGACACCTACCAAGTGCAAGATTACCTCGGCGCACCTGGTGAAACTGTGGAGCGTAACCACGAGATTCGATACTTTGCAATCGACAGTCGACTTTACCCTCGTGCTGGACGATACACTGCAGATATGGGCTACAACCAAGGACAACCAATGGGTATCTTTGGTGCACCTACAATCCTTAGCGGTCAAGACATTGGTACCTTCATGGATGAAGTCTACGAAACGACCCGTGGAGAATTCCAAGATGAAATGACTCGAGAAGAAGTCGACGCAGCAATTACAGAAGATTTCCTCAACCAACAAGCAGGGGCTGACATTGACCCATTGCAGGTTCAGGATGTGCGCGTCGATCACAATCCACAGTTCTTCAGCACCATGCTTGCCAACACCTACGTTGGCTACGGTGCTTCAACACTAGGCATTGATGCAGGCTCTTCGAATCCACAGCCAGCTCAGCACTTTGGTCAACAAGGTAGCCCTGGCAGTTCATTGAGTCAAGCATTACCACTTCCGGGTGCTATGTCCAACCATTTCGTGATCAGCAACTGGTACAATGACGATCCAAACGTCACCATCGGAAACACCAACACCTATGTCAAGATCATGAAGTACTACTCTGGTGCTGAAATCTCTGGACAAGTGTCCATGAGTGACAATGGACAGGGTCTTCCTGGTGTTCGTTTGCTTATTGAGCGGGACGCCTTCTCTGGCGAAGGTGCAGAAGATTTGGACCCAGATACCTATTGGGTGCCAATCGGCTATGTCGATGCTGATGACGAAGGCAAGTGGAGTTTCGATGCTCCTGCTGGACGCATCCGTGTCTCTGCATTTGCAGGTGAATACAATCCAACCGTCGCTCAAGACAGTCTCAGAACAGGGGCTTATGTGGATGGATTGGCTGATATTCTCACCGAAACCAACACCGATCGTCAAATCAACGACATTACAGCAATTCTCGGTCAGGTCGCTAACATGACTTGGCTTGGTGCTTCACAAATGAACGTGACAGCCGAGCAAGCAGACCGTAAGGTCGCAGTCACCGAGGCTATGGACGTCGATGTGCAAAGCAGCGGTGTTTCTGGACTCGTCACATGGTCTGGTGCTGAATCATTCAACGGTGATCCACTTGTGGACACAACCTTTGTTCTCCGAAGCATTTGGTCGATGACAGACAACTACACCTTGACAACCACCAACGGTTCCTTCTCCTCTGAAGAAAGCCGAATCCTCCAAGGAAGCGGTGAGGCAACCTTCACCGAAAACGGTACCTTCGAAAGCGAAGGTGTTGCCTTTGCTCAAGACTTCACAGGAACGTTCACTCGCTCCATTGCTGACAAGCGAACCTACACAAGTAATGGTACATGGAACGGTATTGGTGTTCTTGAAGCCAGTTGGGTTTCCAACGAGTCAGTCATGGACTGCTTCGAAGAAAACGGTACCTATTCAATGCCAACCAACGAAACACTTTGTGTCAAGGACAACAGTGGTGACTTGACGGTGTACATGCTTGATGGTGAAGCAACAGCAAATGGCCGTTTGACCTCTGAAGGTATTTCGACGCTACGAACAGAACTTGTCAATGCAACATTCGAAGCAACTGGATCATTCGAAGGTACAGGTACCCTCAATGGAACTGGTTTGTTCATCGGAAAGGGTCACTTCGCTGGCTCAATGGTCCAACCTGGTTCCTTCTACATTACTGGTCTCGTTCCGGGCATGTACAACATGATTGCTCAACTTGACAACGGAAAAGAAGTGCTCCTTCCTAGCGCTGTTGATGTTGGAATCAACCCTTCATACGATCTTGAGATGACCATGCCTGGTTCGTTGTTCGAAGATGTATTGGAAGACTTCTTCGGTGAAGTCTACGCCAATGAAACCATTGAACTGATCGACGAAGGCCTTGGTGAAGAGTATGCTATACACATCATCACAGATGAAAACGGTAGCTTCTCGTATGGTCCATTGGCTGCAGGCGAGTACTTCTATCGAGTCGACGTTGACAACGATGGATGGTATGAAGTCAATGAGAGCCTCTTCGTTCGTGACGACTCCGAGAACTTCTCGATGGGTATGGGCGTGCCTGAAATGCACGATGTGACGGTTCAACTTATTGCACCGACTGACTCTGAAACACAGACGCCTGTGATTTCGGTTGCTGACCGAGTGGTGACCTTTACCAACGACGATTCAATGATGGCTCCAATTAACGCTACATCTGATGAAACAGGTGTTGTGTACATTGAATTACCAATGGGTGCTTACACCATGTCGGATGATTCTGACGGAGAATACATTCTCTTCTCTCACTTTGAACTTGAAGAGGAAGACCTCGAATTTGATGGCAACTATGCTGTCTCCACATGGGTGAATGGAACAATACGAACCCACTTGGATGCATCGAACTACGATCAGTGGGCTCAGGGCACAGATGAAATTAAGTTGGCCGAAAGCGATCCTGCCAGTGGCTTAACCGTTGACTTTGTGGCTGGCGATCTCGAATTCACAACCGTGACGGATGTCGATGGAAACTACAGCATGCGTCTACCAAACGGTGCAGACTTCCATATGACTGCCATCAGCACCTTCTCCACCTACACGGGCGGTCAATTGATTGCTCTTAATGGTGAATTTGAGATGGACATGGGCATCATGTACCTCGCACCAGCGACATCGACCAATGGATTTGTTTACCTTTACGATAACACTTCCCTGTGGGACAATTTGGTGCCAGGTTGGGCAGCACAAACGTTGACTGCAACCAATGAAGATGGACTCGAATGGCGCACAGAGATCACAGAGGGTGGACAATTCACCTTCTTCCTGCAAGATGGAAACTGGGATTTCAACGCTATTGATTCAGAACTCAACATTGCTGGGGTTGAAAACTTCAACGTCACTCGTGAAAGTGGAACACCTCCTTCACCGATTGAATTGTTTGCAAACCCAGCTCATCAAGAGGTCACTCTCCAGTTCTTCATGGATGCTGGTAATGACGCCTCCTTTGAGAATGGAACCCTTGTGAGCCCAGACTTCTCAGCTGTGCCACTCAACAACCATGGTACGCAGATGAACTACACGGCTGATGACTACACCTCTCCTGGTGTGATCACCATCACGCTCGAGCCAGGTACCTACTCGGTGCTCCTCAACTTCACAACACCTGACAGTGAAAACGCAAGCGATTATGCCCTTGGTGGTGTTACTGCCTTGCAACCACTTGTGATTGGACTCGACTCGATTGAAGATGCAGTGGACATGCCATTGCGCAACGATTACTTGGTCACAGGAACACTCACCAATGCTTCTGGTGATGCGATCCAAAAGCAATTCATGCTCTATGAGGCAGACCAAGACCTGTACTTCAACCTTGAAAGTGATGAGAATGGAACCTTCTCAGGCTATGTCCCTGCTGGTGATTGGGTCGCAATCGTTGCACCATTTATCGCCAATGAAAACGCCACTGAGGTTCTCCGCTCTGGACTCATCGTTGGTGAAGATTCCAGCCTAAGGACTGGCCTCTCCTATGCGACTGTGGAAACAGTCGAAGTGATGTTCCAACTCCAAGAAACTGCCAGCGGCAACAACATGAGCAACATTCGCGTCACGGCAGTAAGCCACGATGGATATGGAAACATCACCTTGACAAAGTCCAATGAAACTGGTATGGTAAGTGAACAGATGATGCCGGGTACATGGAGCCTTTTCCTTAACGAAACAGCTCCGCAACGCCACTGGATGATGGACACTTCCAACGCCCCATTCTCGACCGATGATGCTGTGAATGGCTCTCTAGACCTTGGTGTTGTCACTGCAGATCTTGAAGTTGAAATCGGTGGAAAGGTCTTCTGGGATTTGAACGAAGACGATGAACCTGGTGTGGCTGAGGGTGTCGAAGGCTTCCTTGTTGAAGTGCTGGGTGCAAGCTCAGGCGTCGACACCAATGTGTCAACTGATTCTTCTGGTGTTTGGTCGCTCTTTGTACCTGTTGAAGACAACTACACTGTTACAGTAAGCAAGGATGGATTTGACACTGAATCATACAACTTGAGCAACTCAAGCGCTTACCCAGTCGAAAACGAACCTGAATCCCATGACATTGAGGTCATCGCTGGAAACGTCGCAGTTTCTGGTAACGTCACAGACATTAACGACGCCTCCCGACTTGATGGCGCCACAATCGTGCTTTACCCGACACTCGACGCCGTTCGAGATCCTGTGACCATCACAGGTACCATGGATGGCGACGTTTTGACGTGGGATGCAACCATCGCTCCTGGTGAATGGATTGTTGTTGTGTCTGAAGCAAATGCTGACGAAAACGGCGGCGGTGTCGCAGTTGGACTCCTCGATGCAACCATCGCAACCGGCTCCTCTATCGATATGGAAATGGCGCTTGGCGGATGGATTGACCTCGATACAGTCTGGAACGACTTTGCACTTGGCGAACACCACGCAGGTTCAGATGACAACGGTTCGAGTATGATTCAAGATCCTGTCGAAGTGACCATTTCGATTGGTGACGACATTGTATGGAACATGCCTATTGGAGCAGATGGAACGTTGACTCTTCTCATGCCAGCCGATGATGTCGACTTCGATTCAACCTTCACAACGATTCAGCATGATGACATGCTTGAGATGGATTACATTGCAGGTAGCAGAACTTCAGTCGGCGAAGGCCGATCGCCTGTGACCCTCTCGTACACACGTTCGGAAAATTCCGACAGCAGTTTGAGTATGGTGAACAGCACACTCGTCAACGCTACAACCATCGATGGCAGCTACACGAATTTGATGGCTGAACCTCTCGCAGAGGCTTACAAGACCATTGAGTTCAACCTCGATGTTGCGTACGAAGGCACCGAAATCAGTGATGTTTTCACCGTCACAGGAAGCATTGGTGTTGCACCTGACAGTGCGCTCTGGTCCGTTGAATTCTACAACGGAACTGCATGGGTTGAATCCTACGACCTTACTCTTGGAATCGGTGTGAATGCATCTGATGACAGCGTCGACAAGACCGCTACGATTTCCGCACGAGTTCACTTGGCGAATCAATCTGAGGCTTGGAACCTCGAAGATGCGCACATGGTCAAGGTTCGAATAAGCACAAGCACCGGTGAATCAAGTGAAATCGCAGTGGACGTTCAAGTTCCACAGACCTTTGGATTTGAGATTACAGAAGAAGTCACTGAACTCGGAATTGCTGCAGGATCAAACCGCCAATTCAGTTTCATGCTCCAGAACACTGGAAATGGAGACGACTCATTCACGATTCAACTGGCAGACAACATCCCAGAAGGCTGGGAAGTCACGCCAATGGAATCAGTGGTGACCATTGCAAAGGATGACACACGTTCACAGGCTTTCACAGTCTTCGCCCCAAGCACATGGCAAGGCGATTCAAAGACAGTGAGCGTTACAGTGACCAGTGAAGATGGTACGACGACCGAAAGCTTCGATGTGGAACTCCAGCAAGCCATGATTTCTCTACGCTTTGACCCTGCGCAAGCAATCCTAGCGAGTGATCAAGTTGCTGACGTGCCAAATTCGAAGATTGTAATACCGGTTGAGAACTTTGGCTACCTTGACGCAGACAGCGTTATCGTGACTCTAACTCACCAATCCAGTGGAACGGTTTACGACCCGGTCACCATCAGCATTGGCGCACAATCCACATCGAACGCAGAGTTCAATGTCGGAGCCAAAGCAGCAGGAAGCCAACGGTTCGAGTATCACATTGAAGTTGCAGGCGAGGACGCAGCATTTGTTGCTGACAATGTCGAAGATGGCGACTTTGCAGTGGAATTCAACATCGTCACTGAAAGTACAGATGG
>DUIP01000116.1:0-4664 GCA_013330285.1 Candidatus Poseidoniaceae archaeon | reverse complement strand
GGAAGCGGAGCCAAGCGGTTCTGATGTGGAACAAGCCATTATACACTCGCCAACCCGATGTGGTGTACAGGCGTAGCCTGTAGGGTGATGTGATGGATGAATTGGAACATGTCGAATTTCTTCCTGAACCGGAAGACGCTCGCATTCTTTCTGCCATTGACCCCGCAGCAGTCGGTTTCCAAGGTGCTTGGAGAGCGGAAGTGACCGGTTGGGCGCCACTGCAAGCCGCACCAATACAGCGAAGGAGACGTCAACGTGCGCTTCTGGCCAATGGCTTCATGTTCGCAATCTTCATTTCCGCTATGTTTGCCATTTGGAATTCTGGCCTTCTCATCGTAGAATTGAATCTACCTACATCGGAGTGGGCGAATGAAACAACGCAACTCAATGACGCTTCAGATGCCGGACTCACGGGGGTTGGTGTGCGTGTTTGCATGGTTGACACTGGTATCGACAGCACGCATGATGCGCTTTCTGGTGTTGAATTGACCTTCAAGGATCTTCGTGGTGCAGCAACTGCTCCAGTTGACTATGGTCTCATCGCACATGGTACGTTAATGGCAGGCATTCTTGTGGCAGATGGTCACCAAACAGGTGCGGCACCGGGCATCTCACTCGGGGTTGCAGCAGCCCTTGGTGCAGATGACGATGGAGGAAATAGCGGGGATGAACGCACGGTTGCTGAAGCTATACGATGGTGCCAAGATTCATTCGAAGCTGACATCATTTCGTTGTCATTGGGTGGTGAGCAAGACCTCGATGCCACCCGAGAAGGCGCAACCGCCTCTGCAACACGTAGGGCAGTTGACTCTGGAATCTTTGTTGTGGCTGCAGCCGGTAACGACGGTGGTTCTGAGGACGACGGTCTGGTTTCGGTTCCTGCAAATATCCCTCGCGTCATCACAGTTGGGGCAACAAACATTGAAGGTCAAGTTTGGGAAAATTCGTCACGGGGTTCACAAGAACGTGGAAACGGAGAAATGAGAACTCACCCCCATCAGAAACCAGAAGTTGTTGCACCTGGTGTCCAAATCATAAGCACTGGAAGCAACAATGCTTGGTATTCCAGCTCCGGGACTTCTGATGCTACTGTATTTGTCACTGCAGCCCTTGCTTTGCTGTTAGAAGCCCACCCTGAGTATAAGCCCGTGCCAGGGAGCGATGGTACATGCATCGATGTGATCAAAACCGCCCTGATGAATTCAGTGGAGCCCCTCCATGAGGAAGGTGTTCACGACGATCGCTCTGGCTATGGTGAGTTGAGGGCTGTCAACTGGATTGACGAGGTCACGGCGACTGCACCATCGTGCTGAAGCCGCTCGTCCGTGCGGTACTAAAGGGTCACTGAGGATTGAATTGTCCTGAAAAATCCATCTTAAAATTGATATTTTAAGTATGAATTGATATTTTTAAGCCCTAAATGATGATATTTTTAATATCAAATGATACAATTAAATGGGCAATAGAGGCGCAGTGTTATATCTCTCGTGTGAATGAGCATGAGCAGTGGTGCCAGTTATGTCAAAACATACATCCCGAAAAAGCCTATCGTTAGTCGCGCTCCTTTTGCTCTCAAGCATGGCCGGTTTGATTTCCCTCCCTTCTGCAACTGCAGTGAATGAAACCACCTCCGGTACTATCACCGGTACAGAGACATGGACTGGAACAATGAACCTCAACGGTGATGTGACAGTTTCTGAAGGATCTAAACTCATTATCAATGCAGGTACGAGCGTCAACCTTCCAGTCGGTGCATTCATCGACGTTGAAGGTGCAATCTGTATCGCAGACACAGCATGTGGTGCAAGCGGTGGTTCATCTTCTAATCCTGTGCGCATGGTCTGGCAGAAGCCGCAAAGCGAAGCAGATTGGTCGAGAGCAGGTCGATGCTTGGTCAACGGGTCCAACACCTACACCAATTCCGATGCGGCATGCGGTTCGGCTCTGATCATTCGAAGCACGGTCGATCAATCCACCAGCGCCACTTCAATCAATTATCTTAACATTCAAGATGCCTATGGATACCCAGTCTATGTTCCATCTCTCCAACAAGTTCAGTATGGTGCACTCGTATTCGACGGCGCATCAATTACTGCCACAGGACTCACCTTCGAAGATGTCAACACATCAAGTGTTCTAGCTGTCGATTTCGCAGCACCGACCCTTCAAGATTCTGAGTTCCAAAACGGAATCGATGGGAACGGCTACGACGCATCTGCAGTCCGAGCATACAATGCTGGTGCAGGTATCCTAGCCACTGTGAACGTCAAGAATTCCAAGTTCACAGGCGATACAGAGCCTGACTGCAGCACCCAAGGTGGCGGCCGAACGGTGATGTTCATGGAAGATTCCTACATCAATCTCGATAATCTAGACATTGGAGAGAATTCCTTCGGTGTGTTCCTCAAGGGCACATCAGGTTGGCTCACCAACTCCACCTTCGATGTCAAGTGCAATGCTATTGACACCAACTCCCACAAAGAAACCGGGACGATTCGCCACACACTCAATGTCGTCAACAATGTGATCACTACCGCTGAAGGTGCTGGCATCACTGCCTATGATGATGCTATTGTGGTGGCTCGAGACAATGTAATCTCAGGCGCATCTGAATCCTCTGGATTTGGTATCCGTTCCTCAACCGTTCACATTCACAACAACGTGATCGGTCCAATCGGTGGTTGGAATGGTCTATGGATCTACGGAACATCTGATGTCATTGCAGAAAACAACACCATTCAAGACACAGCAAAAGAGGCTGTGTTGATCGGTGAGTACCACTTCAACGACCAGGGATGGAACGTACCGACTCCGACTGCTGCACGATTGTACCTCGCAAACAACCAAATTTCCAACAACACCGGTACGTGCAATTCCCAGATGTATGGAGGCGATTTTGCTTGTCCTGCTGTCCACGTGTTCATGTCCTCTGCTACGCTCTACGATAATACCATCATGAACAATGATGGTGATGGATTCCGAATCAAGGGCGGTATTGTCAACGCACAACGAAACACAGTTGCTGTTGGTGGAATTGCTGCAAACGTTTCCATGTACGACGATAACTATGGAAACAAGTACGGTTCGATTGCTTACTTCTCAGGAAACACCTACACCAACGCTTCTCAAGTCTACAACATCACCGAATCCACGGTCACAGTTCAATCCGAATACATGCCCGATCCAGGTGCTGGCGAACTCTATCCGGTCAACCTTCAATGGTTAGGTGCTGAGTGCCCATACGTGCTCGACGAATGTCTGCAAGTACCATCAACCGCTGCGCTACCGCCAGCATTCATGCCAATGGCCCTCGAGGTTATTGACAACTCAACGGTCTTTTCGTTTGCTGATATTCAGAACTTTGATGCAAGTAAAGTCCACGTGCAGAATCAAAACTCAGCATGGGGAAGTCAAGTTCGTGAAGGTGAACTTGTTCGCTACCAAGTCAAAGCTCAGAACAACAATGTGGCCGACGCTACAGTCATCATTAGCGATGCAACAGGGCTACCGCTTTACACACTACAAACCGATGCCTTCGGATTCACACCTGAAATTTCACTCCCGAGTGATTTCTACATCGATCGAAACTGGAACCACTTGGTCGGAGAATCGAACGTAGAAGTGACAATCTCTCCCGGTATCACCGAATTCATGGATGAAAATACCTGTTCAGATGGGTACGATAACGATGGTGACACGTTCGTTGATGCTGCAGATACTTCTCAAACCGCTGAGGACAATTCTCACTGTGATGCAGGAAACCGTGAACTGCCGTTTTACAGTGTCAGCGCTATGAAGTTTGGAAAAGGTACCAAATCCTTCGACATTATCCTCGATGGTGGCATTGATGAAGTCATCAATTTGGACAACCTCAAACCAAGTGTGGATGTGGCTCAAGGCGATGGTGCGTCATTCGCAACCACAGTGACACTCACAGGTACCGCATGGGACGGTATTGCAGGACCATACCCACTCGATATCGTCGCCTATGAGAAACAATTTGGTCTCGTCAAGCGTGTTGAGATTCAACCTCCTGGTTCGACTGATTGGTACTCTGCCATCGATACGTCCGGTGCAGGTGGAGAAATCACCCTCGCCAATCACCCCTTCAAGACATGGTCGTTTGATTGGGACATGTCGGCTCACCCAGAAGGTGAAGGCGATGTCACCTTCCGTGTCCGTGCCTATGACGGATTGGATTACTCCCCAATCGAAGTTCGAAAGTACAAACTGAACCTCGTTGCACCAACGATCTTGGTCGAAACACCAAACGATGGTACAACCCACGGTAATGCTAAGGTGTCCTTTACAGGAACTGCAAGTGATCCTTATACAGGTACATGGGGCAGTGATATTGAATCAATTTGGTTTGACATCACTGGTCCAAATGGCTACACCTCACACTTCGCTATTGAAGGCTCGACGGTGTGGTCCTATGACTGGGCATTCGAAGAATTGGATTCGGGTGTTTACGTCTTCAACATCTGGGCTGCTGACAGTGACTTCTGCATTGACCTCGTTGGTATCTGCACCGCAGAGACTCGTACATTGACCATCAACAACGACAACGCTCTACCGTTTGTCTCAGTGAGCCAACCAGTCCCAAGCGATGTCATTCGTGCCTCAGATGAATACATGATTCAAGGTGTGGCTCGAGATAACGA
>DUIP01000015.1 GCA_013330285.1 Candidatus Poseidoniaceae archaeon | reverse complement strand
TGCGATGGAATACCTTTGGTCATTCCCGATGTCAACAGTGACCACCTCGAGCATTTTGGGGTGGCAGGATACCCACTGGCATGCGCAACAAATTGCACCCTCATCCCCTTAGCGGTCCCTGCTGCAGCCCTTGCCCGGATGTTTGGCATTCGCCATGTCAAGATGAACAGTGAGCAAGCCCTTTCTGGAGCAGGATATGAACTCGTATTGGATGCACAAGCATTGAGCGGAAACCACCCTTCAGAAATTATAGGGGAGGCAGAAAAGACGGCATCAGAATTGCTGCATGTTCTAGGCACCAGCGTCAATACACAGCGAGATCAAGCGTGCCAGATGGGCGTCCATCGCGACCACCAAAGCATCACTGAATCGATGAGTCATGTCATAGCAATGAATGCAGAAGTCGAAGTCTCATGTCGACGTGTGACCCGAATTGATGGCCATCAAATCTTCGCATCCATTCAACTTGAACAACCCACAACGCTCGACGAAGTGCTTTCGTGCTTGAAAAACTGGAGTCCGCCCGAAAGCCTGCGTGAGTGCCCGAGTGCACCGCATAGATCATTGCATATCGTTGAACACATCGATGTGGAACAGCATCTGTGGTCAAATGGGCTGGAATTTCAATCTCAGCCGGACCCAAGTGCTGACCTGAAGGCGGGCATGGCGGTCGTCATTGGTTCGGTTCGAATGACGAGCCCGACTTGCGTTGAGTTCTCAGCCTATTCCCACAACACTGTACGTGGTGCTGCAGGAGGAACGATGTGGTTGGCAGAGCAAGCCTACATTCAGAATAGGTTGTCGAATCATCAGTAGGCATAAAGGCATACAACGCTACGAAGCAACTGGTGCGGACATGGGTATTACGGCGATGATTCCCGACATGACCATTGGTCAACTCAAGAGTGAAGCCGAGACGCGCTGGGGCGAGATTTGGGATCATCATGCATCTCGAATGACAGTTCTGCTCATGTGCCCACGCAAAGAACGCAAATTGATGGAGTTGCACGGTGACATGATTGAACATGGACAACCAGTGATTACTTCGTTTCACAGACCAAGAGCCGGCGCACAATTGCTCGAAGATCAAGGGTTTGATCCAAAAAGTGCATCGTTCCAATTCGTCGACATTGCAAGTTCCGATTTGGGTCCATGGATGCAGCATCTTGTGACAAATGAAGGATGGCTTAGAGGTTCAATCGAGGTGATGCCGTTGCCTTATTCGATTGATCACCCATCCCAACGTGCATTTGAAAATCAACGAATGATGTGCTTTAGGCACCCATCCATTGCGACACTTGAGCGCTACTTTTTGCCATTCCCTCACAATGACATTCCAGGAAAGTGTTTTGTCAGCCTACCGCGCAGGCAAGCAGCAGAACTCGCACGTCAACAGGCAGAAGTTCTTGGCGTTGGACGACTGGAGAAAAAATCGACGGTCAGTGAAGCCAAACCTGAGGAGATGCCAGAGGTTGCGGCACCAAAAGAAACAGAAAGTATGGATGCAATGATGGACGCCTTCTCGACTGATCTCATTGCAGGCATTGCTGCAGAATCAAATGCTTCGGCCACACCAGAGTCCAGTGTCGAACTGCCAGTCGCCTCTGAGAAATCCAATGACGAGAGCGCTGCTGAACCAGAGCATGTCTTCGTACCCCTCCCACCTGGCGCCCAACAGGCTAAGCCAAGCGCACCAGTAATACCATCGCCAGAACCCGAAGTTATTTCTGAGCCAGATACGGCAACCGGCGAACATGAAAATGTCCCCATGCCAGAGATCGTCGAAGAAGTTGGAGAGCCAATGTCGGACATCGAAGTAGAATTCCGAGAACTCGTCAATGGATTGCTTGCAGCAGGCGTTGATCCAACGGAAATGATGGATGATCCTCGATGGGAAGATATCAATGAAAGAGCAACGGCCGTAGGCTTTGAGACATGGCCGGTGTTCCTTGAATTGGCCACAATGGAATGACAAGATTCAATACTTCTCGATGAGACCACGACACGGAGGCACAACCATGGGATTCTGTATCAGCTGCGGACAACAACACCAAGACGGCATTCGATTCTGTCGATTTTGTGGAACTCAGCAACCCGGTGAACAACTGCTCATGCGGCTTCGTCAAGAAGCGGAGCAAATCCATTACTTGCGCCTTCAGATGCAAGCAGCACAACAGCAGCAAATGGCCGCCAACAACCAATTCCAGCAGCAACCACCTCGCTGGTGAGCGGCATGCGGCCAAAACATTTGGCCATTGAGTTGTCTAAACTTCAACCCCATCCATGCCAGTCTGTGGAACTTGAACAATACGCCACTGAGGGCGACTTGGCAGCCTATTGGATGCTTGGTGTTGATCAACTTGATGCGGTCGAAGGCAAGCATGTTCTCGATGTAGCAGCAGGTAATGGAATTCTTGGCCTTGCTACGATGTTCCTTGGAGCGGCGAAAGTGACGCTGATTGAGGCGGATGAACAAGCCATCGAAGTTGCACGCCAGAACATCCAACGAACACAGGACAAGACTGGGGGTTCAGCTAAGGCAATCCATGCCATGGTTGGAAGGGATTCGATTGAATTGGACGAGCCAATCGACGTCGTCGTGATGAATCCTCCATGGGGGGTTCAAACCACTCGAGCGGACCGTCCATTGCTTGAATTGGCCTTCTCGTTGAATGCCGAATCGGTCCACATCCTTCACAGTGCGAAGGCCAAGCACGTGCAAGCTATTGCAAGCGACCATGGATACCAAGGAGAGATTATGCTTGAAACTGAATTCCGACTTCCACCAACCTATGCTCACCACAGCAAAGGCAAGGCATCAACAGCGGTTCGCTGTTGGCGTTTCCACCGTCCAGGAGATGCCAAATTAATCGATGATGAAAATCAAGAGGCGTGAAACCTCGTATGAGGGGTTGAAAAGGGGACGACCCACCCCTTCAACCACGCGAAACAACATGCGACCTACCTCGGGCCATGTTTGCAAAGGAATGAATCACATGACGCCGAGCCTCGTCACCCCAGGAATGAATGTCTCCAGTGCCGCAGAATGCGAAGCTGGTGAAGGAACAATCGAAGTCGACGGTCGCATTATTGCAACCGCTATCGGCGCTTTCTCAATCGAAGATGGAATCGGCACCGTCACGGCTGCCAAGCCAATCGTCACTCCTGAAGTAGGCGACACCGTGCTTTGTGAGATTGTAAAATTGAACGAGAAGAACGGTGAAGCACAAGTGATTTGCATCGAAGGGAAACCAGGTAGTGTTCTACCAGAGCACCTTTACGGTCAATTCCATGTCACAAACATCGTTGATCGCTACATGCATCAAACCGCCGACGCCGTACGGCGCCGAGATGTATGTCGAGCCGAAGTGAAAGAAGTCTCTCCTGTTCTCCGAATTTCCTTCAGAGATCGTGATGACTGTGGCGTACTTCATGCCATCTGCCCATCATGTGGGGCCACACTGGTTCCCAAACTCGATGGCGACTGGAACGTCAATTGCAATTCATGCAGCTACCAATCATACCGTGCCCTTGCTGACAATTACGGTGCGGGATGGGCTGAACTTGAGCAAGGTGCAAGCACCCTCAACAACGCTGGCAAGCGTTGGGGTGCAGCAGCAGAAGCAATGTTTGGCAAGGGCCCAGCAGGGCGCGCTACCTTCATTGCAGCAGATGTCCGAGAAGATGGGCGAGAGCGAACTTACTTCAGATTTGAAGGCGAATCGGGTGGCAAAGGGCGCCGACCTCGAAACGCCCCCGGTTGCCGATTGTTTGTTGGTGGCCTGCCACGAGAAGTTGGCACTGAGGAACTACGAGCGCTATTTGCTGAACACGGCGACATGACCGATTGCATCGTTCTTACTGATGACAACGGTGTCAACCGAGGCTTCGGCTTCGTCACATACAGCGAAAAGGCGCAAGCTGATGCTGCGATTGCCAAGTTGGATGGTCACAAAATCAATGGACGAAAGATCGGTGTTCGAGATGCGGACAGCGATGACAAGAAGGGTAAGCGACAAAAGCGCAAGGACCCTGAAGGGCTCAAACTCTATGTTGGAAACCTTCCATTCAAAGCAACAGAAGAACAACTCAAAGCCATTTTTGATGGTGTAGCCACAGTCAATGCACTTGTGATGGCAACCGATAATGCTGGAAAACCAAAGGGATTCGCCTTTGCGTTTGTGAAGGAAATGGACCAAGGTGAAGCCATTGTTGCAAAACTCAACGGTACCGAACTCTTGGGTCGCAAGATCAAGGTCGACGTCTCACAAGGTGGAAAGAAAGGCGGCCGTGGCGGAAAACCTGGTAACTCTGGAGGCAAGTCAAACCGTGAACTCCAAGCCATGCGGGAAGAGGAAGAAGACGCGAAAAAGCGTCGACGACGCCGACGCCCCAAGAAGGATTGAAGACCACCTCGGATGAGTCGGTCACCATGGTTGAGCAAAGTGAACCTGCTTGGCTTGTCCTCGACGGCTACGAAGATGAACCCGCTGCGTTCGGCGTACCGCCGTATGTGGGATTTCATATCCGATACCTGTGCGGTGTTCTCGAACAAGCAAAGGTCCCCTACGAATACACCACCATCGATGCTTGGAGGATGTACCTCAAAGAAGCCGGAGAAGAAGCGGTGCGCAAGCGGCTTGCCAATGTTGCAGGAATTGCATGTGTGGCTGGTGCAGTCGTGCCTGGCCGATACTTGAGAGGCACCCCGATCTCGCTCAAAGAAACCCGAGAAATTATTCGAAACCTCCCTCACACCACACCAGCATTGTTTGGCGGGTGGGCCATTCGAGGTTGGCGGCAACAGGGTTGGGCGCCTCTTCAAGCCAATTTATTTCTCGCCCTCCAAGATACTGATGCGACCTTGCACCACTACCTTTCCACAGGCACATGGGCTCATCAACGAAGGTCGGCTGAGCAATGGACAACATGGGCGCAAGCAGGCGCAGGCAGTAAGGCAGTCACTGATCATCCAGATTTAGGCTCTGAACAACAACCTGGGCCTCTTACCTACGAAGTTGAAGTCTACCAAGGGTGTGTGCGATACAAACGTGGATGCAAGTTCTGCATCGAGCCAAAAAAGGGTGTACCGATATGGCGAACGCCAGAAGACATCATCGAAGAAGTTCGCCGTGCTCATGACGTCGGTGTTCAACATGTCCGCTTAGGCGGTATGACCGACACCTACACCTACATGGCAGACGGTGTGCGTGAATTGGAGTATCCAGTTCCAAACCCAGAACCAATTGCAAAACTCCTCCACGGGCTTCGTGAAGATGAGCGGCTTGGTATTCTCCATACCGATAATGGCAACCCCTCCATCATTGCCGAAAACCTCGAAGCATCAGAAGCGATCACCAAAACCCTCGTTGAAACCCTGTCCGACGGCGCTGTCCTCTCCTTCGGCCTCGAATCAGCCGACCCAACAGTGCATGAAGCCAATTGGTTGAATTGTGACCCATCACAGCTCAAGACAGCGATTCGTTTGATCAATAAATACGGTAACAAACGAGGAAGCCGAGGGTTACCAAAGCTCCTTCCAGGGCTCAATTTTATCGCAGGTTTGAATGGAGAGACCAAAGCAAGTTACCAAATGAACCTCGATTTATTGCATGAAATACGCCGAGAAGGCCTTCTTTTGAGGCGAATCAACATTCGGCAGGTCGAGGGAGAAGGCTTCCAAGAGATCCCTCAAGAACAATTCAATATGTTCAAATCAAACGTGAGAGACACCATCGATGGACCTCTTTTACAAGAATTATTCCCTTTGGGTAGAGTATTATCCGATGTGCATTGGGAGACGCATGACGGTCGAACTCGCCTTCCCGCCCACCTGCAAGAAGCGCACACTGCGGAATCATGTCGTGGAAAAGCGGGCATTACATTTGGACGGCAAATCGGTGCATATCCAATCCTTATTGGCGCAGAATATCACATTCCCCTCGAATCTCAATCCGACATCGTGGTCACGGGACACGGTGCGCGTTCGATCACTGGAGTTGAGGTCGGCATGAACATCGAGACCATGAGCCAGAAACAGCTTGAGGCAATTCCTGGGATCGGGGAAAAAACCGCTTGGAAACTCATCAGTCAACGTGCTAAGCGCCGTTCAAAGGGAAAAACACCGTTTGAAACTGCACAATCTTGGTTTGAGGCGACGTCAGTGGAATGGAATGAGAATCATTCCGTGTACTTCCACGAATGATGTAATTCGCATAAAGTGCAACCCATCTTGCATTTACGACGTTAAAGCAACCGTATCCACCATCCAATCGTCGCCATCT
This sequence comes from Candidatus Poseidoniaceae archaeon, assembly GCA_013330285.1. Lineage (GTDB taxonomy): Archaea > Thermoplasmatota > Poseidoniia > Poseidoniales > Poseidoniaceae > MGIIa-L1 > MGIIa-L1 sp8160u. The sequence goes on along the minus strand of DUIP01000015.1, from coordinate 45 downwards.
GACGTCGATCTCATGCGTGGTTGAAGCTGAGCACCCATGCAAGAC
>DUIP01000039.1 GCA_013330285.1 Candidatus Poseidoniaceae archaeon | reverse complement strand
ATCACAGGGCCCAATGTTCCAAAGATGATGGGCTTGGATGGCCGACGACTGCACGTCGAATCAGGTCGGATTCATCCTGCTCAAGGCCATCTAGGCGTGAAGGTCATCTCGATGGCGTTTCTGTTGGATAACGAAGATACACCTGTCGTGTGGCGTGGACCAATCAAACTTGGAGCCATCCAGCAATTCATTGGTGACGTTGAATGGGGCGACCTCGATTACCTCATCATCGATTTCCCACCGGGTACATCCGATGAACCACTCACTGTCGCTCAATCCCTACCAGACATTGACGGCATGGTGATCGTCACCACACCGCAAGATGTGGCATTGCTTGACAGTCGGAAATCAATTACATTCTCTGAATCATTAAAGGTCCCAGTCCTCGGTGTTGTCGAAAACATGAGTGGCTACACCATCAACGGAAAGGCTGCACCAAACAGCGAAGTCCAGATTGCCGGCCCTGCAGGTAAAACCCTGAAAGCAACCACCAATGAAGATGGAGACTTTTCAATCACGATTGACATTTTCAAAGAAGGCGGTGGCAAGTCCACGGCAGAAGAATTTGGTGTTCCCTTCCTCGGTGCATTACCGTTTGACCCCGGATTTGTTCGTGGTGGCGACGATGGTGTTCACCGAATTGTCAGCGAGCCTGAAGGACCCTCAGCAATTGCGTTCTCAGCGGTGGTTGAAGCATTGCAAGCCCAAATCGTTGATGCAGAACAACCGAGCTTGGAGATCATCTGAGGCGATGAAATGAGTGAAGATATGCCGCGGTTAACCCGCTTTGAGCGAAGGGACGTCGATGTCGCACTCACCTACGAAAATGGTGAAGAATACAACGTTACATACGACGATCTTCGCCACGCTTGTCCTTGTGCCAAATGCTCTCCTCTTCGCAATGAAGACGAATCGAGCAAAACCCTCCGCCGTCAAATCGAAGCCCTGCCAAAAGAAAAACCACAGGTTCGGACCGTTGGAAATTACGCCCTCGGTTTTGAGTGGAGCACTGGGTGTTCGAGTGGCATTTATCGATTTGAACGTATTTGGGACTTGGCAAACCGGCGAGACCCGGACAATGGCCGCCCCTATGTCCACGGCGCTTGGTAAGGCCAACAATCCCCATCAACTGCGAAACTTCGACGAGGGTTTGATGAGGCAAAGACAACCCCGTAGGGGTTGGAGGTTAACGCATGGACGGCATCTATCTGACATGGATGATCAGTGCGTTAGCGCTTGGCGTCCTGTTGTTACCGGTCTTCAAACAACCTTGGATGAACATCACATTACCCACATTTATCGACTTCTTCCGAAGATACTGGATTCACATTGTGATTGTCTTTTTGATCTACAATTCAAAAGACATCCTTGACCAATTGGATCGAATCATAATGGCCAATACAGGCCTTGACATGACACCATGGATTTATGCGGTTGAAGGAAGTCTTGCTTACGACGTTCAACTCGCCTTCAAGACGGAATGGTTGACCGTTGCTTTGACGCATTTTTATGTCGCAGGGTTCATGTTCATTTGTTATGTTTCAATCTTCTATTTTGCTTTCTTCGATGATCGTTGGATCGCAGACAGAATGACCTTATCCATTGCGTGGGTCTACATCCTTGCCATCCCATTTTACCTCTTTTTCAACGTACGTGTCACTGGTGATTACATCCCTGGTATGGAAACGCTAGCGTATGACTTAACGCCAGAAATTGCTGATTGGTTCCGCAGAATTGATCCGTTCACCAACGGGTTCCCATCGTTACATATCGGCATTCCATTTGCAGTCTGGTTGTGTTTAACTCGGTTTGATGAGGATCGCCGATGGAATAAGTACAGAGCACTCGTCTTCGTGTACATCGCCGTCACAGCCTTTGCCATTATCTACCTTGGAATTCATTGGTTCGTTGACATCATTGGTGGAGTTCTCATTGCGAGTTTGGCCGTTACACTTGCTGGGAAGACATCCGAAGGTTGGTGGAATATTTTCGATGAACGAACAATCAATTCTCGAGTGGTCACCGTGCTCACCGACCCAAAGAAGGCCCTTGGCATCGTTTGGAGTCGTGCTCAATCGCTTGTCAAGCGGTTCCGCGACCCAACCAGCAGGGAAACTGGCACAATGGTGTTGGCCATTTTCATCGTTCTTTTCGCAGTGATTACCTGGGAATTGAGTCACCAGAGCCTCCCGGCGGGTGGCGTCGAGGCTCCGCAAGAAGTCGCGGCCGCTGATGGATGGATGGTGACGATTGACAACAGAACAACGGGGGCGGTGATGCTGGTGCATGACTTGAGTAACCTCGAGCTTGAACCACTTGAAATGCTGAATGGAAGCATCGATTTAGATGCCCCATTCGATGTTGAAAGCAATCGTTTAGCCGTAGCGAATTCAACTTCGTTAATGGTCTTCGATCTTATGAAAATGGATCCCGACGGCTATCAAATGATTCTGAATAAGGAAATGCCTCAACCCCAAGAACTCTATCTTTCATCTTCGACAACAACTGGATACATCATTCAACTGAGCAACGGGATTCTGAGTGCCATCGACTTGAACGGCTTGGAGATAGAACTTGGATTGAATGAGCGACCAATCGCTAGGGTCGCTGTGAATGATCTTGAATTGGCCATCGTCTATCAGGACGCCCCGACAACAGTTCATTTCGCCCGCATTGGGGGCATGGGTTCGATTGCTATCAAAGAAATCAATGCATCAGCTTCGGTTGAACAGGACGCTATCCTCACGGATTGGGGCACGCCTGTCGATATGGAGAATGCCTCGATCTTGGATCTGGTCTTTGACGAAGCCTTCCTTGCGACCACAGTCAATGTCTCGGCAACAGACAGATTGGTGGTGTACAACCGCAGCAGCGATGCGCAATGGTTGGCAAGTGATCCAAAATATCGAGTCAGTGACCCGTCCATGTACAATGGCATTCTTGCATGGTCAACCCGGGATCACTTTGATCCAACCAAGC
>DUIP01000024.1:3011-7419 GCA_013330285.1 Candidatus Poseidoniaceae archaeon | reverse complement strand
GATACTCATCAACGCAGTGGTCCGTAAATAGGTCGACTTACCACCCATATTCGGTCCTGTGATAAGCAAAAACTTCCGCTTCTTTGAAAGATCCAAATCATTTGGCACAAAGCCAGATTGTTGTTCAAGCACAGGATGCCGTGCCCCTTGCACCTTCATTTGGTCGTGTTGCGCCATTTCTGGGCGTGTCCATGCTCGATTCCGTGCAATGGTTCCGAAACATTGCAACACATCAATAGCGGCAACCTTCCCAGCAATTTGTGCCAATGTTGGGGCGTGCTGTTTGCATAGTTCTCTCAATTGAATGAACGCTCTGTATTCCAATTCCTTCAATTTTGTATCTGCCGTAAGCAATGCATCATCCCGTTGAAGCAGTTCATCAGTGACGTACCTCGAACCGTTTGTCATTTGCTGTTTGCGCTTCCAGTCTTCTGGGACCTTTGCTTCATTCACCTTTGTCACTTCAATAAACCACCCAATTTGTCGGTTCATTTTGACCTTCAACGAAGGGATTTGCAAGTTGATTCTGAGGCTTGCTTCAAGTTCGGAAAACCAATTATGGCCATTGGTGGCTATTTCTCTAAGTTCGTCGACCTTGTCGTCAAATCCGGTGCGAAGCAAACCGCCGTCCCGTACGCTGAGTGGGGGCTCATCGACGATGGTCCTTCGAATGTCTTCTGCGAGCTGATCTAGAGCATCGAGGTTGGAAGAAAGATGGAGCAGCAACGGGTTTTCGGTTTCATTGCACAAGTTGATGATGGCTGGCATCCGTTCGAGTGCATCTGCGACGGCAAGTAAATCCCGACCATTCGAACGATTGTATGCCAGTTGTGTGGCCAAGCGTTCCATATCTCTCAAGCCTCGTAAAGCCTCACGTAAACCATCCAAACGCCGAGCAGAACGAGAGAGGCTGGCTACAGCATCGTGACGAGCTGCAATGGCTTCGAGGTCGGCAAGCGGTCTCAAAATCCATGTTTTGAGAAGCCTACGTCCCATTGCACTTCTGCAGGCGTTCATGGTTGACAGCAGGCTTCCTTCGTACTCACCTGCGAGCGTTGAGGTGAGTTCCAAGTTCCGTAATGTAGTTTGGTCGAGTACCAAATGAGCGCTCTCTTCCATGACTTCAAGATCTCTGAGCGGGACTTCTTCTGTGAGATGCATCGAAGCGAGGTAGTCTGCGGCCAGTCCCGCCGCAGCAAGAGCCAGTGGTGCATCATCAAGGTCAATATGTCCAAGATCAGCGACCTTGAGCACCTTAGTTAGGCGGTCTCTTCGTTTGGCGTTTGAAGCCTTATGCTGGCTGATTGTCACGCCGTCGAGATGCGTAAATAATGCTCGTAATGTGGCATCTTCGGCATCTTTTGGCGACACAACAACTTCTGTCGGACGCCATCGAAGGACCTCATCAAGTGCTCTTGAAAACCGGTCATCGCCTTCTAAATTTGAAGCCCAAGCTTGGCCGGTCGAGGCATCGATAATGCCAATCCCAATGGCGTTTTTGTCCAAACAGATACTTGCGAGCAAGGATCTTTCTTCAGTTCCTAGTAAGGATTCTTCATACAAACTTCCAGGGGTGTAGACGCGTGTTACGACCCGCTCAAGCAACTTCGCACCTTCCCGTAGTTCCTGTTCTTGTTCAGCAACAGTGACCTTGTGTCCTGCTTTGAGCATGGTGCGAATATTGTCTTCCAAAGCATGCCACGGAAAGCCTGCCATCTTGATTGGCTGGTCTGCTTTTTTATCTCGAGAGGTGAGAGCTAAACCAAGAACATCAGAACCAGTCACGGCATCCTCATGAAACAATTCATAGAAGTCGCCCATTCGGAAAAATAAAACTGAATCCGGATGCTCGAGTTTTATGTCAGTGAATTGGTCCATCATCCCCCGTTTTGCCATCTTGATTCACCTCCTTGCTTCCGCTGGAGTTTTCTGTCGTTGCCGAGAGCAAATGAAGGTTCTCAAACGAATTCTTGCAAGGGCGATAAAAAACGATGCGTCAGTGTTTTTTTCCTAGGGCCGACGGGCAGCCAATAATCTCGATCCTGCCGTCCATGCCATGACACCCATGGTGATGCTGAATACAGTGAGGAAAAGGAAGTTCAAGAATCCACGGCCACTCTCTATAGAACCTGGTGCGCTGGTGTCTATGAGCAGGGTTTGAGCCTCTCCACGTTCATCTGTACCATGCAAATAGATCAGTTCCTTCCCATGTCCTTTGCTTTCGATTTGGAAGGTCAATGCTTGCGACAACGTCAGTTCTTCTGCATTTTCTCCAGAGTACCTGACAATTGTTTTGCTTCCAACATCACCAAATAACCAGACTCGATCACGGCAATCAACAACAGCAGCAACGCTTGGCACGTTGAGGTGAGTCATCGATCCTGATGTGCTTACAAGCGTGCTCCCTTGGTCTCCTGCAGCAAAGACGTCTCCATCATCTAAAATCATCAAGGAATGGTACAAACCACCTTCTCCCGAATGCATGGTTGAAACTGTAGGGGCGGTCAGTCCGCCTTCCCAATCAATGACGGCCAGCACAGGGATAATTTTCGGTGCTGCAGGACTTGCTCCTGCTTCATTGCTCGTGTATGAGAGGTAGCCAGAGGCGACCCATTGTTCGTTTCCAAGTGCGATTACTTTCTGCCACACGGCATCTGCGGTGTTCACCATCGGGGTGGAAAGGATGCTGGAAGACATCGAGGCGACAATGGTGCTGCTTGATTCGGATCCACTCCCAATTGTTCCAAACCCACGAAGGCTGGTTTTCGAGCCCTCCATAGTCACCATCATCCATTGTGTGGATTGATCGTCTGATGATTCAGCAAGATCCATTACCGTGAAATTCCCGTGGCTTCGATCGAGTTCGAATGTGGTGATTGTGGTTGCCGAAGCAGCTTCATTTTGAGGCGAATGAATGACTTGGATGGTGTTTGTTGAAGGGGAAATGGCTGTGTTTCCGTTTTCTAGCGATGTGATGAAGTTGATGTCGTCTGCTGGCAAACCATCTTCAGCAGTCATGATTTGAGTGACTGTTGTTCGATCGTTTTGCTGGAAAAGGTCAATGCCCCCGTCGTTTAGAATCTTGGCGGTGAATGATTCATCTCCTGTGTACTCGATATCAAGAATACGTTTGCCATAATGGCTTGAATCGCTTGAGCCAACCTCGACACCAGGCAAATTACTCGTACCTTGAATCGCCAGTGCTCCAAGAAGAATGAAGACCAGAAATCCTGCCATGGCTATCCATTGAAACTCGGATTCCTCTTCGAGGTATCCACGCCATCCTTTCGCCATGTTCGCAAACAAATGAACGGAGCACATGAATGCTTTTGTCGGTGTTCGAGGTATCTTTTGACTTTGATTCGGGGCACATTCGGTCGCAGTGGCCGAGGCGGAGGGATGATAAGGGAACCATTGGTCGCAGGGTTGCTTGGAGAGTTCATTATGGCACGTAAACCAGCATCTATGTATCGCCGACTCAAGGGACCTGCATACACTCGACGTAAGTTCATCGGTGGTGTCCCAAACAACAGAATCCACCAGTACCACGTTGGAAACCGTGTTGCTGCAGAGACAGGAAAGTTCCCTGTCATCCTTGAATTGCGCGCTGACAACAACGTCCAAATTCGTCACACTGCTTTGGAAGCAGCACGTGTTATTTCGAATTCCACGATCCGTAAGGTCGCAGGAACTCAAGGCTATGCTCTTCGAGTTCACACCTTCCCTCACCATGTTCTCCGCGAAAACAAGCAAGCAACCGGTGCAGGTGCAGACCGTGTGTCTCAAGGTATGCGATGTGCGTTTGGAAAGAACGTCGGAACAGCAGCTCGTGTAAAGCGAGGACAACGAGTTATTTCACTGCAAGTTCACCCAGAATATTACCTCACAGCCCGTGATGCACTCCGCAAGGCAAGCATGAAGTTCCCAACGCCATGCACCGTGCGCCTCATCAAGGGACACGAACACCTGAAAGGTCTCATTTGAGAACAAGTTGGGCTCAGCCCAATCCGTGCGCGAATCCCCGTGCACTGTGTTGTTTGGGCGCGAGTTCCATAAGTCCCAGCGAATAACAGCAAGATAACGGAGAAGGAGGTGACACAATGAGAGTAGCCGTTCTGAAGGAAGACAGTTGTCAACCAAAGAAGTGCAATGACGAGTGTCACGCCTTTTGTCCACCCGTTCGAAACGGACAAGAGTGCATCATCCTTGATGACAAAACCGGTAAACCACATATCTCAGAAAGCCTCTGCATTGGTTGCGGGATTTGCGTCAACAAATGCCCCCATGATGCATTGATCATCGAACAGTTGCCCAGTGAACTTGAGACGGATATGATTCACCGATATTCCATGAATGGATTTCGACTGTTTCGCTTGCCTACACCTTCGAAAGAGAGCGTGGTCGGCAT
>DUIP01000024.1:1432-2604 GCA_013330285.1 Candidatus Poseidoniaceae archaeon | reverse complement strand
CCAAACCTTGGTGATTGGCTCGACAAGGAAGCAGATTGGGACGGGGTGATTGAGTCCTTACCACGAGGTGAATTAAGGGATTTCTTTGTTGCTGTGAAAGCGGGTAAAATCAAAGTGGCTCTCAAACCACAGAACGTCGACCGCCTTCCAAAAAGGGTCAAGGGAACCGTTCGAGAACTTCTTTCCAAGGTCGACGAACGAAAGATGTTTGATGAAATGACCAAAAAACTCGGCATTGACCATTTGCTCGATCGAACCATTCAACAACTCTCTGGTGGTGAACTTCAACGCATGGCCATTTGTGCCACATTGCTCCGTGATGTTGATGTCTACTTCTTTGACGAACCCTCTTCGTACCTTGACATCCATGAACGCATGCGAATTGTTCGAATCATTCAACACCTCTCAGAAACCAAACGCGTCATCGTCATTGAACACGATTTAGCTGTTCTTGACGTGCTTTGTGACCTCGTGCACATCGTCTATGGTAAGAAAGGGGCTTTCGGAATTTTCACACCAGCTAGGTCAACTCGACAAGCCATCAACACCTACCTTGATGGATTCCTTCCAGAACAAAATGTCCGAATTCGAGACAAGCCAATCAAGTTCCTCAATCATAGCGACCGAGTCGCTGATCTTGGTTCTCAAGTCGTCTCCTGGGGAGGCCTTGGTAAAAAACTTGGAGATTTCACACTCCAAACCGGTGAAGGTGCAGTCCATCGCTCCGAGGTTGTCGGCGTTGTCGGTCCTAACGGAACTGGGAAATCCACCATGATCAAAGTGCTCGCAGGTGAACACGATTACGATGAGGGCTGGGTAACTTCGGATGCTTCAATTTCCTACAAACCACAACATATCGATGTCGACATCGACGGAAGCGTCCAATTGTGGCTCGACAGTGAAATCGGGCCACGATGGCGAACCGGCGAATTCAACGTCAACGTGATTCGTGCATTGGGTGTTGACGAATTGCTACCAAAGAGGGTGAAGAAGCTCTCTGGTGGTGAACGGCAAGCGGTCTCAATTGCCATATGCCTTGGCCGTGAAGCAGACCTCTACCTCCTTGACGAACCTTCAGCGCATTTGGATGCAAACGCTCGTATGGAAGCAGCAAAAGCCATTCGTAGAACGATGGAAGCCAACGAGAAATCGGCTTTCGTCATCGATCACGA
>DUIP01000024.1:0-1086 GCA_013330285.1 Candidatus Poseidoniaceae archaeon | reverse complement strand
GTATACTTCATCGATATTGTAAGCGATTCTTTGCTGGTCTTTGAAGGCGAAGGGGGCCGTCATGGAAAAGCCGAAGGCCCCTTCAAGTTGCAAGAGGGTATGAATCGCTTCCTTGAAGGCGTCAATGTCACATTCCGTCGTGACCACGATTCCAAACGCCCTCGAATCAACAAATCAGAATCACGTAAGGACCGAGAACAACGCACATCAGGTGATTTCTACTCCTTCAACCATTGATGAGGTGAAATGAATGCCAGTTGGACTTCCACCGCTTGGTGGCCCATTGGGCCGATCCCGTTCAAGGATCTCAGCAAGCGGCTTGACCACCTTTTTGAGGTGTGAGCGACAATGGTTTTTAGGTTCAAAACTGGGGCTCTCTGGACCCACAACGCCTTCGCAAATTCTTGGTATCGTTATCGAAGATGAATTATGTGGCCTTTTGATGCATAGGCCCGATGCAAGTATAAACTCACTTACTGATTTGACCCATTGGATCGCAGAAAAAATACCGGCTGCAGCTCAGCGTGCTCAAGAAATTGGTAAGGTGGCATGGGAAGAATCTCTTTGGCGAACCTCAGATTGGGTTTGGGAAGAAATCGAACGTTCGACGATGGAAGAAAAACTGCGCTCTGGTTTGACGTTATTCATGGAAGAGGTCAATCGATGTAAGATCGAAGGTGGAGGCCCCTACATCGAGCAATATCGTCGAGGCGAATGCCCTTTCGAGATCCCTTCACCCGCTTGGGGCGACGAGCCTCGTTTCCCTCTGCCGGATAAAGTGCGAAGCTTCGGTATGCGCACATGGGCGAAAGACGAACCTATGGTTTGGAATGAGCCTGGAGATGAGGTCTCGTGGCATGAGGCTTGGGAGATTGCGCGCCCTTGGATCAAAGACCCACGTGTTCATCAACCACAGCGCCTCTACCACCCAGAAGGCTGGGCTGCTGGGGAATTGGATTTGGTGTTGCGCTGGGATGGGAACATACGGCTGGTTGATATCAAATCAGGTGACCCGACATCGAGGTTTGCTGCCTCGCTTCAACATCAACTTCGATTTTATGCTTGGCTATGGCATGAAACGCATTC
>DUIP01000028.1 GCA_013330285.1 Candidatus Poseidoniaceae archaeon | reverse complement strand
GTTGATGTTCGAAACAACAATCCAATGATTTTGTCACTTGACCTCATGAATGAGGGTGACTTGTTCACTGGACAAGAAGAACCATTGCAGATGTCTGCAACTGTGTTCGATGTGGACGATCCATCTGCAGCAGGCCTTGAGTACTCATGGTCGAATGCAGGTGTGGAACTCCCAGGTTGCGAACGCTCCAACATAGCACAAACCTGCACAGTTCCAATCATGGACTCATATGTGACTGCATTCCCAGTCTCGTTCACAGTCTATGACGCCAACGGTGGCTCAACAAGCCAAGAACTGATGTTGACCATTTGGAACAATGGCGGTGGCTCTGCTACCACCGATTCCGGAATTACCGTGTCGTACGCAATCAAGTACTACGCACCGTCCCAATTCTCTGTTTCCGCTACCGATGCAGATCTCTCAAACTACGAGAACAAGGAACTTCCTGGATACTCTGGAACCTACAGCGCTGTTGGTGCTGTGGATTACGCACCGGGCACCACCTTCTCCGCATCAGATGTCCTTGAGCAATCAATGGATGTCACCGTGGCAAAAGACCTTGGAGCAACTTCTCTATGGTACGTGACCGATGCAGGATTGTGGACCTTGATTGCATCTGAGTCAAGCGACGTCGATGCAACCACAGAAGTCTTCGAATATGTCCTCCCTGCAGATAGCCCAGTGCTTTCTGCTGGTGCACTCGTGTTGATGGGTGGTTCGCTCGCACAAGCCGATGTCCCTGACGCAAGCATCACTGGATTCAGTGCTGCTGCTGCAAAGGGTGGCGCTATTGTCCTGAACTGGGGCGTTGACGGTACCATGCTCGAGTCCGACAGCATTGACATCACGATTTGTGAAGGCGATGCTGGATGCAGTGATGCATTCACGACCGGACTTGGCGTAGGGATCTCGACCTTCTCCTATTCTGGTTCAAACACTGTTCACGGAGCATACTACAACGTCGTTGTGGAAATCTGCAACACAGTTGGATGTTCAACTCCTAAGGGTGTTGGCAACGTCACAGCAGACAAGTCTGTTGACGGCGGTGTATCTGCAATGAACTTCGCAGTCTCTGAATCAGGAGAAACATGGGTCGTTGACTGGGACGCAACTGGTGAAACATACGATGTTGCCTCGTGGAATGTCTGCTACCAACGTGGCACCTTCGACGCTGCGAACATGCCGTCGACCTGCGCTTCAACACTTACAACAGATGTCACCATCGACAAGCCGACTGCAGCAGGAACCTACACCTACTACTTCACGGCTGTTCCAGTCGATGCATTGGGCAACACTGCAGCAGCAGCAGCTCTCAACAGCATCGATTACCAACGTGACGCTGACACCAGCAACGTTGATGACGGTACAAACGTCACAGGCACAGAAGCATCTGGAGAAATTCCGATGGTTGCCTGGGGTATGATTGCAGGTGTTGTCCTCGTTGCGTTTGTTGTTGGTGCGTTCATCCTTTCCCGTGGTGGAGATGATGACGACGAGAACAAAGATTGGGACTACTGATCTCAACTGAAGGTTTTCCTTCATCGTCTCCTTACGAGGAGAAGAGCCGCTGAGGGGGCCGTTTCGACGGCCCTCTCAGCCCTTTACCCCCTCTTTCGTTCACCAAAAGTTATTTTTTGGCGTAGAGAACATTCCATTTTGTGGCATTCAATCTCGAAATAGCCAAGCCTAAACGGCAGACTGTTCCTCTGATGCCGGTTGCCTCACTCGGCTTACATGAGATTTTAATGGATGTTCACAGATCTTCAGGAATGCCCAAGAGCGACCAGAAAACGATGTTTTCAGTGCTCAGTAATGCACATGCATAATCTATCTCAATCCTTGAATTCAAATATTTCGCACCCCAACTCCTATAAGGGGTGCAAAGCGTGGGATGCTTTGCATACAATCCGTATGGGTGAATGACACATGTTGGGAAATAAGAACACCAAGAAAACGTCAGTCTTCAGCGGCATTGGCATCGCACTGCTGTTGTGCGCTTTGATGGCCCTCATGCCTATGGCTGGGTTCGTCGACAACAACGCAAGCGACGTGGAGTTTGTTGATTCAAACGACACAGCAGAGAGTGATATCTTTGCTTTGCCTGAAGCTGTGAAGAACGCTGACTATGAATACGAACCATCCGATGAACTGATCGGCATGAGAGACCAAACGACCAAGACCTACGTCACTGAAGACGGCAAGTTTGCGCAGCTAAACCACGCTACGCCAGTCCACTTCATGGACGACAGTGGTGCATGGGAAGACATTGATTTGAATGTCGTTGCTACCGCAAACGGTTGGGAAGTTACTGAAAACACATACACAACGCATTTCTCTGCTGAAATGTCGTATGGTGTTGCAGTGCAGCCAAACCAATTTGTGGACCCCATCATTACGGGCATTGCCCCAATGGTCGTGACCTTGGACGAATCTGGCACAGCGCCACAGCCATACAACGTCGTACCTTCTGAAGAAGGCGTCGCTGTTGGTGGAAACGTCCTAAGGTACCCTGTTGGAGAAGGCTTCGACCTTGACTACACGGTCGAGTCGACACAACTCAAGCAGAACCTCGTCATCCGCGAGCGACCTGTGCTTGAGCCTAATGCAGCATGGTTCGGTCTATCAGAAACAATGCAAATTCCATCTGGATTTGCTCTTTACCTCGGCGATGAAAAGCTCGGCGAGGAAATGACTCAAACCCAGGAAGCCCTCGAAATTCGACACGTCGAGACTGGCGAACTCCTTGCAGAGATCCCAGTTCCTCTTGTTGTCGAAGAAGGCTCGGAAGCACCATACACGGCGACCTTCTTCATCCAAGTTTTCGGCCCACAGGTCATCATCACGACCGCAGTGGAAGCTGATTGGTTGATGTCCGAAGATCGTGTGTTCCCGCTTGCTATCGACCCGACCATCAAGGTCTACAGCAACGCTGGTGGATACTGCTACCGATACTACCGAAACTGCTACTCAAGCACCACGCGCTACACCTACCGATACTACTCGCAGATGCGCTACATGCCTTGGCACCGCTACACGTTCTCCTCGAGCAACCAATTGCCGAGCGGAGCTACTATTGATGCTATCAAGTGGAAGCAGTACCTCTCCTACCGATCTGGATCTACCTCCACGACCATCAAGGCCGTGGTCCTAGAAGACTGTGGTTCGCC
>DUIP01000156.1 GCA_013330285.1 Candidatus Poseidoniaceae archaeon | reverse complement strand
CGCAAATCGATTGGGTCAACTTTGAGTTGTTCTGACATTTCATCCAGACCAACTTCAACAGCACATCGCGTGTTGACTGCACCGTGACCTCGCATGGCACCAGAAGCAGGTTTGTTCGTCCAGACCCTTGCGCCAGTGTAATGGAAGGAGCCAAGTTCATACGGTGCTGTAGCAAGAACACCGTTGTAGTACGAAGTGACGTGACCGAAGGAGGCAAATCCACCACCATCAATGAGGGCATCAATGTCGAATCCTGAGATTCGTGCGTCTTCATCTGCAGTCATTTTGACTTCGATGTGACTTGGGTGTCGGCCACGGTTGATCCAATAGACTTCCTCACGGTCAAAGGTTATGCGAACCGGTCGACCGGATTTCCGTGAAAGAATCGCTGCACACATCTCATGGGGAAACGGATCAGACTTGCCACCGAATCCCCCGCCAACGAACGTTCGAATGACATTGATTTGGTGCATTGGTACATCCAAAACAGTCGCTAAGGCTCTGTGCGTGTAATGGGGGACCTGTTGAGGCGTGTAGAGTTGCAGTCGTCCATTTGGATCCCAATGGGCAACAACTGCGTGCGGCTCTGTAAATCCGTGATGGACACCAGCCATGTTCCATTTCCCATGTGAAGATGCGGAAGGTGTCTCAACGAGCGAGCGATCACCAAATTCTTGGAACACACGCTTTTGGACATTGGTTCGAGCCAAGTGGTACTTGCCTCGCCAGTGGATTGGTTCATCTGTATCCTCAAGACCCTTTTTTGGGTCAAAGACTGGTTCGAGCACTTCGTATTCGACTTCGAACAGATTGAGGGCTTCCATTGCCGTGGCTTCGTCAACAGCTGCGACGGATGCGACTAAATCCCCAACGTGGCGGACTTTCTCCACAGCCATGGCATGTTCGTCTTTTGTCACCGGCAGGACCCCAAATTGGTGAGGTGAGTCCGCCCCTGTTGCAACCGCTAAGACACCAGGAAGCGCCTCGACTTTTGAGGTGTCAATGGACTTAATCTTGGCATAGTGGTGGGGTGAGCGAAGAATCTTCCCAATCACTTCATTGGGAAGCCGTACGTCGTCCCCATACCATGCTTGACCCGTCACTTTCGCATTAGAATCAACGAGTGCGGTCGGTTTTCCAACAGAAGTTCCGGTACGTGCACGATCGTGAATGTGAGCGCCGGCTGGTTGAGCTTCTTTGCCGCCAACCATTTCTGGGATGTAATCAAGATCTCGCGGAGCCATGACGGGATCTGAACCACCCGAGCCGGGCGGTGGGAATGCTTGTTTTCCAGCAACGCGCTTTCCGTCTTTGCGGGTTGTTTTTCCGGAACCACCGGGTTGTTGACGGTACCCTCCAGCCATCGTCATCACCTTGCATGGCCCGGGGGCATCTGGGGTTCTTCTGGCCCACTTGGATGCGGGTCTGGGTGAGGGTGACTTGCAGGAAGAGCAGGTTCAACTTCGCCACGATGAATGGCGGCGGCGGCCTGAATCGAATCGACAATTTGTTGATAGCCAGTGCACCGGCAAAGGTTGCCTTCGATGGCGCATGCGATTTCTTGGTCGCTTGGAGCATTGTTTTGGTTAAGCAATGCTTGTGCTGATACGAGGAAACCGGGTGTACAGAAGCCACATTGGGAACCCCCATGCTCTGCAAAACAAGTCTGAATAGGGGCAAGGTGGGCTCCATCAGCTAAACCTTCAACCGTGATGATTGATGATCCTTCAACTTGACCTGCAAGGCAAAGACAAGAAAGACGAGGCGTGCCGTCAATCATCACCGTACAGCATCCACACGTACCCAAATCACACCCTCGCTTCACACCAAGTGTTCCGACTTTATCGCGCAACACATCGAGGAGGACTGCATTGGATGGTGCGAGGACTTCGACCGCTCTGCCATTGACTTCGGCAGACCAAATTTCCCTGTTCGCAACAGGAATCATATCAACGTGTTCGGTGCCCACCATGTCTGTCGCCTACGGCGACGTGGGGAACACTGCATATCAACATAGGGTAGGATATTTTTCGCTTATGCCGCCACAGACGACCTAAGGCGAACCGACACAACATCGTCTTGACCGGCCGGCGGGTCAATCCAGTCAGGATCTCCTGGCAAGACGAGCCCCTCGCCAACACCAACCAAGCGTCCAGCAAGACGTCGTTGCCGGGCTACCAATTCATCCCAATCCACTTCATCGCTTCGCCAAGATTGCCAGCGCTTTAGTGCGCGATAACTGACGACAACTTTTGCGAACAATTTCAAGTGTGCTTTGGCTGAAACAGGCCACCAAATGAAGAACACACAGAACACGAGGTAGTAGGGAAGGTCGGCCAGTGGTTGGAGTAACCAGTGCATTTGAAGCAATTCATTGACTGGGCTTGCGCTATTGAGCAAGAGCCAAGTCGCGCCCATGGAAGCAAGGATCCACCACAATGGGAAAAACACGATGGCAGAGAGTATTTTGATGGTGCCAATAATCGACTCTGCTGCACCTTTGGCTTTCATGCGCCGGACCAAAAGTGCGTTTGCTTTGTAGGGCACAATGTTTCCAAGCATTGCACCCCAAGAGATGAGGCCAAACATCCATGCTCCCGCCCATAGCCATGAACAAAAGGCTTTCATGAAGCCTGATGCTGAGAGACGTTCTGGTCGAGCATCCACATCATATGGTGTGATCCCCCGGTGCTCAAGAGATTCAAAATGTTCCTCCGCTTCTTCGACGATTTCTGAAGCGATCTCAGGCTTGTGCAGTGCCATAAAATCCCAACCTGCTCGCACCCGACGCGCCCCAAGGACTGCTTGAGCGTAGGATGGTTTCTCGAGTTTGCCTTCATTCATTCGGGCACGCTCTGCATAGGCTAAACTTCGACCTTTCCAGATGAGGGTTCGCTCACGCCAACTGGTCTTCGACAAACTGGCTCGCTCAAGTTCAGTACCAATCGCTTCGGTCACGTGGGCGACCCATGCTCGATCGCTTTGATCTTGCACTTCTTCATCAGCGACAAGATCTGGAAGTGGTGGAAATTCCATCGAACGTTCGATGACGACGGCAGCACGTTCACGAAACCGTTGAGAATTGGAATAATGAAGGCCAATTGGTACGAGTTGGGGCTCTGGAAGGCCTTTTTCAATAGCTTCTCTTCGTGCTGCGAGCAGAATTCGACCGGCACCAGATCGAACCTTTCTCACACCTGAATCTGCGTGAGTTGTACCTTCGGGGAAAATCATCAAGCGACCGCCATTGGCAACCACAGAAGAGACTTCTCCGAGCATTTGTGCATTTCGAGCGCTTGCTCCAGCCCGATCATTGCTGTCTTGGGCTCGTTCGATTGGCACACCACCTGCAGAGCGAAGAAGGCGGCCAATCACTGGTAATTTGAAGAGGGTATGTTTTGCAATGATCGATATTTTTCCAGGTAAAGAAGCGTTGAGCAACATCGGGTCAATCAAACCACTGGGGTGCCATGCGATGAAAATCACGCCACCTTCTGGCGGGATGTTCTCATCATCAACAATATTGATTTCTCGGAACCAAACCGAAACGAGTGAACGAAAAAATCTGCGTGCGAATCGATAGCCTCTGTTCACTTTGGCCTTACCCGGGCCAGAGGGGTCTTTTGGCCACCGCATGGATGGAAGACACTGTTGTTGCTTTTATCATCATCTCCGGCCAAGCCGCAGAAATGGATGAGTTTCAATCTCTAGTCAGATGTTTTTCCGACAAGCATAGCATCTTGCACATCTGTCCCCGAAGTGACAGTTGTAAGTGAACCATCAGACAAGGTGCTGAAGTCAACACCTGCGAGCGTGCCTTCCTCCTTGTTGCTGATGGCTCCGACGACCAACAAGACGATGAGGAAAAGGGCCACAAGTCCGAGCACTGCAAAGGCAAGAGTCGAGGTTGAGAACCCTGTGCTTGATTCGGTTTGGGAGACGAAAGCATTCTCTGTATCCATGAGCATGATGTCGATGGTGATCAAAGGAGTCGAAGCATGCCCCCCTGTGTCGTTGGCCTTGAGCCCACGCAAGGAAATCGTGTGGTTGCCCTCAAGCATGGTGCCTGGAAGGTGCTCGAGTTGGTGAATGAT
>DUIP01000234.1:8782-9947 GCA_013330285.1 Candidatus Poseidoniaceae archaeon | reverse complement strand
AGGACTGGCAAGGGAATGAAGCGTGGTCCATTTCGTCCTGCGTACAAAAAAGAAAGCGAATACAACGAGCGAGTTCGAACCGTGTTTGTGGATGAGCAAGGTCTTCGAATCGAAGTCACTCAGATTTCTGGCGCTCTTGCTCGAACAATTGTGCCGTGGCAAGGCATTGGTGATTCGATGCGTAGGGGTCAGCGCTACGGCATGATCCGTCTCGGGTCACGGGTCGATTTACGCGCTCCTGCCGCCTTGTTTGAGCCCGCAGTTGTCAGCGCAGAAATGGCTCAAGAAAAGCATCCTAAGGGCGAATTTGTGCAAGCTGGTTCGAGTGTTCTGTTCAATCCCCGTACCTGAATCGCGTCGGTGGATTCAAACATATTCGGCCAGCCACCGACAACAGGGGGGCTTTGATGTCAGGGAAAAAATCGCTCACATTGGTCGGTGACGGGGCCAAAGGCTCCCGAATCCATGACTTGGTCAAGGCTCCAGCGAACACGCCATGGGCAAAGGCAAAGCAACAGTCGTGGGACGCGAGTGAGCCCGCCACAGTTTACTACACGCCTGAAACGCTTGCTGATGGAACGCCATGCAGTGCAGTTACCGTTATTTTGAGGACAAAAGGCTGCCACTGGTGGTGGTCGAGCGGATGTACATTCTGCGGATACTTCAATGATACACGAGATGATGTAACCAATGAGGATCTACATGCGCAGTGGGCTTATGCCAAATCAAAGTTTGACGATTTCAAGGATCATGCAATGGTGAAGGTCTACACCAGTGGTTCACTGCTTGAAGATCGAGAAATCCCTGTCGAATTCCAAGAGACCGTCCTACGGGATTGCCAAACCCTTGGGAAAGAACTGATTGTTGAATCACGGTGCGAGCAATTGACAGAAGAAAAATTAGCTTGGGCGACATCGATCAACACAAGTTTTGCAGTTGCGATTGGACTCGAAGCATACGATGATGAGGTTCTTAGGTTCCATGTCAACAAAGGATTCACCACCAAATCATGGGACCGGGCAGTGGCAAATCTCAAGAAATTCAACATTCGGGTCAAGACATATTTGATGTTTAAACCACCGTTCATGAACGAGGCCGATGCACTTCTTCACGGCGTGAAGTGGATTGAGGATGTGGCAGAACAGAGCGATGAGATCTCAGTCAA
>DUIP01000234.1:0-8381 GCA_013330285.1 Candidatus Poseidoniaceae archaeon | reverse complement strand
CCCTGGTTGTGGTCGTTGGTTGAAATGATTCGCCGTGCCCATCCAACGATTCATCCAAAGAATACAGGGAATGGCGGGGAAGGCCAAGTGAGCCGACTTATTGTCCATCCAACTGCGGGAGGCCGAGTTCGGGGCGCCCACAATTGTGGTTCATGCGACGCTGAAGTTGTTGCAGCGATTGAACGATATGCTGTTTCAGGCGAGCTCGAGGAGTTCGATGGGCTCTCCTGTGAATGTGAAAAAGCATGGGCTGAGGAGATCTCACTCGAACACGCTCTCCCGACTCCACTCGGCATCTCAAAGACGCGCAGGGGCAATGTTTTGGACGCCCTTCGTGCCCCGTGATTGGCTTCCAGCAATCCGTCCATTCCCTGTAAGATGGGTGTCAATCTTTATGACCGCTGTACCAGTGGGCGGAATGACCCTATGGGGTCATGTTCGGGTGAATCACATGACAAACACAACCAGTCTTCCTGATGTAACCGTTGGAACCGGTGAACCGGCCTCCAGCAGGATTCTATTGACTCTCTTCTCAGTTGGCGTAATCGGAATGCTAGCCTTGTTTTCCAATGTCTTTGGCTGGGACAACATACCCTTGCTCGGTGAACTTGTTCCTCTGATTGGCAACCTTGGTGGAAGTGGAATCTGGTACTACCTTATCGGACTCCTCATTGGCTTGGGTGCGATTGTGGCCTCACTCTTGACAGAGGTTATCGTCGATTAGGAGGTGTGATGTATGGAAATAGTCTTCATTATGTCTGGCCTTTTACTGGCCACACTCTTACTCACTGCCAACTACCTTGTCAAGGGAATCGGAGGCATGAGCGCCCCCCTACAGCAAATCGGTATGTTCCTGCTCAACAAGGCTCCAGCCGGCATCATCGATCTGTTTAGCGATGAAGCAGGCAGCGGAAGTAAAACTTGGATGCGATTCGGAATGTGTTGGTTCATCCTTGCCTCGATTGCAGGTTTCCTCGGTTTGTGGCACAGTTATGATGCCAATGCTTTGAATTCCTTGTCAAGCATTGGCTGGTCCTATGATGACGGTTCAATGCTCACCGACTACACCAATGTGTTCTTCCACACTGCACTCAACTACATGTTGATCGGTGGTGCATTGGTTGCTGTTTCCCGCACTGCGAAAGGACGACTTGCCAGTGAGAAGAGTGCATCCATGGTCGCTCTTTTGCTCACAGCATCCACAGCAGCATACCTTGTGCTTCCGGCGCTTCTTTCCTTCGTGACCCTTGACAATGAGGCTGCACTGATTGAGACCATCACTGATGTTTCCTCGCTCATTGTTGGTTCGTTGCTCCATGCTGCGATCCTCATCAACGTGCTGATTACCGTCGCAAATCGAGCCTCAGATACCATCACACCGACCACTTGGTTCCTCACTCTAGCCTTGGTGGCCAAGATTGTGGCTGGATTGATGGCTTTCGTTGGAGAGTTGGGCGACTCGACTCAAACGGTGTGGATGGCCGAACATGTCCTCACTGGCTGGGTCCCACTCGCCTTGATTTTCGGATTGGCCTACCATATCATCCCATACACCACAGGCACACCGGTTTGGTCGGAAAGCATGCTGAAGGTCAACTTGACCTTGCTCTTCGTGACGGTGCCGCCGTTCTTCATGACTGCAGCAACCAGTGCGGAACTCCTACAAAACGTGGGCGCCATTTTGCTCACTCTAGGCATGCTCCCACTCTTTGCAGGTTCAATCAATTTACTGATTACCGCAAAGGCCAATGCCGCCGCCGTCGTCAAGAGTCCAGGTGCATTTGCAGCAACTGGTGCTATGCTTTTGCTCCCTCTGTACACCGTTGGAGGGTACTTTACCAGCATGGATGTCTTTGTCGGTCTTGGCCATCTTGGAACCATGTCAACAACAGTTGATCAGGGCTTCATGTACACCGTTGGTGGCCTCATGATGCTCGCCAGCATATTCACGGCCTACCCATTGGCAGCAGGTAAGCAACTCGCAAGTGCCTCAAACGCCCAACTCGCAGTTTGGTTCACCATCATCGGTGGCCTTACTTCGACCATCGTTCGACTCATGGGCGACTTTACAACACAAGCTGTGTCCAACTCGGGCGTTGAAGACGCCGTAGCCTCGACTGGTGGATTCTTACTTGTCTCATCTGCAATGTTCTACCTTTGTGCTCTTGCAGCAATCATGGCAACCCAAGTCATGATTCGCACCGGCACCCGTGGCAATCCAGATGCTGTTGCGGCTGGCGCTGTAAGCGACATCAACGCCTATACTTTAGTCGAAGGTACGACAACAATCCGAACCCTCATCGGTCGTGGTGTTGGTGTTGATACTCAACTCAACATAGGTCATGCTGAAGATGACTCTGGGGCGACCATCATCGCGGTAGGCGCCCACCTTCACAACGACGAAGTGACTGAATTCCCTGACGACGGAAAAGAGACACCTGAAGAATTGGTCATGTTGGCCGATTATCTTGCATCATCAGGACAATCCATCTTCCAATTCTTCCAATCCATCGACCTTGACGATTCCGGAACAGTTGATGCTTATGAGTTCCAAATGGCCCTCAAGAATGCAGACATTGCAAACCTCCCACCTTGGGAAATGGGCGCTTTGGTTGAGGCGGTCGATCTTGACGGCGACGGGAAAATCAACTTGCCAGAACTCGACATCGCCCTCACCACGATTCGAACCAAGCAAGGCTCGAACGAGGAAGAGTGAACCCATCTGGGGATGTGAACAAGGTGCGAATTGGCCTTGTTGGCAAACCTAATGTTGGCAAATCGACCTTCTTTAGCGCAGCCACCTTGGCCAAGGTCGATATTGCAAATTACCCGTTCTGTACCATCGAACCGAACGTTGGTGTAGCCTTTGTTTCAGCACGTTTACAATGCCCCTGCAAAGATATTCGCGACAAACTGGAACAAGAAGGCCGTTTAGAACCAACCCCCCCCGATGATCCCCGCCAAGGCAGCCTCTGTGAGCCAAGAACGGGCTCATGCGTAGGGCACATGCGACTTGTGCCATGTTTTCTTGTCGACATCGCTGGCTTGGTTCCAGGTGCAAGTGAGGGCCGCGGAAGAGGAAATGCATTCCTTGCCGACCTTGCTAATTGCAACGCACTGATCCAAGTGGTCGATGCTGCTGGCAGCACGGACCTCGAGGGCAACCCTCAGGGATTGAATCAATCCCCCGAGATTGCTCGAGCCCGAGTGATCGAGGAGATAGAATTCCTTGCATTGGAACTCGATGCTTGGATTGCAGGCTTACTCATGGACGGGTGGGCGCGAGGTGTTCGTCGTGTTCAAGCAGAGGGGGACAAGGGCCTTGTTTCATTCATTCATGAACGATTAACCGGGCTCGGTGCTACTTTGCAATCCGTCTCCCTTGCCCACGATGCCTTCCGAATGGAGCAACCATCGCTTGGCTCACCTTGGGATTGGGATGGAGCGGTCATTTCATCACTCGCCGTGCACCTCCGGAAGGCGTTGTTCCCGATTCATATCGCAGCGAACAAATTTGATGTTGCTCCTGAGGGCGTGCTGGAAGGTGTCGAGGCCAATGGCTGTATCGTCCCATGCATGGCTGATGTTGAGCTCGGTTTACGCCGTGCAGCAGGTGCAGAATTGATTGAATACACTCCAGGTTTGACGACGTTTTCGTTTAGCGAATCAAACACGCTCAACGACGCGCAAATCAAAGCACTTGCCCACATGAAAGAACGGCTTGAAACCCACAATGGAACAGGTGTTGCCACAATGTTGGACACCGTTTTGTTTGATGAGTTGGAGCACATCGTTGTGTACCCGGTGCAAGACGAGAATCGTTGGACAGATGGCGATGGCAAGGTCCTACCAGATGCGTTCGTGGTTCCATCTGGAATTCAGGCCAAAGCACTGGCCTACAAAGTTCACAGTGATCTTGGGGATGGTTTCATTCGCGGTGTCGATGGCCGCAGCCGAAGAGTTGTTGGTGCAGACCACGAATTGCAAGACGGCGATGTCTTGAAGATTCACGCCAAATCCTGATCAGTGGCCTTCAGGGCGATCATAGGCTGGGGTTAACCGAGCCATGTCTCCGGAGTATTGTCCGCCTCGATAAATGAACCAAACCGGTGTAATGAGGGTGAGCACAAGCAACAGCAAGAGGAAGTATAGGCCCCACGGCTGAATGTCTTTGATCACCATGATCCATAGTGTCCATAGCAATGGTATGTAGAGAAAGATGCTATACCTACGGGCCATGATTTGGAGACGAGCACTCCCCAAACCTCCATCATACATGTTTGCAGCGTCTTCTTTGGAAACCAGTCCCTTTTCCAAGCCGCAGCGAACACAAACCTGTGTCAGAGGCCCATTTCCATGGATGAATTGTTCACGTGGATACGTGCTTGAGCAATGACGGCAGGTCGGCATGGTCTTCCCTCAAAGCGTTCCACACACTCACGATTCTTCAAGCATCCGCTTTCATTTGAAGGAAATTGCTCAGCATACGGATTCCATTTTCAGAGCCCACAGATTCAGGATGAAATTGAACGCCGAATATTGGTAGGTCTGGATGTCGAACCGCCATCACATCCCCAGTCGCTTCATTCCAAGCAATTTCCTCCAGATTTGTGCTTGTGTTCTTCATCACGATGAGCGAGTTGTACAATGTGAAGGGGTGGGGCGAAGTAAAGCCTTCAAACACCCCTGAACCATCATGTCGAACCTTTCGAGGCGATCCGTGCACTGGGCCAGATGGTACTTGTGCAAGTTTCATTCCTGCCGCCAGCCCTAACGCTTGATGGCCCAAGCATATTCCAAGAAGAGGTCGATTGATTGAACCATTCACTGCCATTGTTGCTGCATGCATGGTTAATGGCGAGTCCTTTGGTTGGCCAGGGCCTGGTCCGAGGACGATGTGGCTGGGTTGAAGTCGTGCGATCAGATCTTGAAGCAGGACTTCTGGAGAAGCAAGAGAAGAAGTATTTCTCGATCGATGGATGATGACATCATGACCCAATCCAGCCATGGCATGAGCAATATTTTGTGTGAAGGAATCAAGGTTATCGATGAGGAGAATCGATGTGTCTAAACTCATTGTTCCGTCATCGATTTTGATGGTGCCTTGCTTGGTTGCTACAGGAGCAGATTCAATCTCCAGTGTGTGAATTTCCAACTGGCCTTGTGGAAGTTCATTTCGCTCTTCCACATGCCAGCCGCAGGCCTTTCGTAGTGCTGAAGCCTTCCATTTCGCTTCTTCAACTTCATCGCGAGGGGAAGACCCAATGGTAATGCCACCACCTGCAGCAATAGCGCCATGCCAATGCTTTCGGTTTTTTCTAGCGATTAATGTTCGAATCAAAATATTCCAAGAACATGCTCCAGACTGAAGATCGATCCAGCCGATTGAACCAGTCCAGAAGGAACGAGGTCGTTGTTCAAGTTCATCGATTGTGGCACAGACCACAGTTCGAGGGCAGCCAGTGATGCTGCCGCCTGGGAAGACCGCCTGCAATGCATCAACTGAATCAAGCCCATCAGAAAGTTCACCAACAACTTGTGATACAAGATGTTGAACATTTGCATAGGCTTCAACATCAAATCGCTCTATGGTTATCTTCCCGGTCCCACTCACTGCACCGAGGTCATTGCGCATAAGATCGACAAGCATCCGGTGTTCAGCACGTTCCTTTTCGTCATTCAACATCTCATTTCTGAGGCGGAGCTCCTCTTCATGTGTTCTGCCGCGTGGACGGGTGCCCTTGATGGGGGCAGTCCTTACGGTACTGCCATTTGATTGAAGAAGTGATTCTGGTGATGAACTGACAAGAGCAAGTCCGAGATCCTCAGCGCATATGTAGGCAGAAAATGGTGCAGGGTTAGTGACACAAAGTTCCTCGAAGATGGCCGATGGATGGCTATTGAGTTGCCCCTCCCACCAGCGTCCGAGGTTGACTTGGTAGAATTCGCCCGCAGCAATGCCCTGCTTAATCGCCTCAATTCCTTCTTCATGTTCTTGGTCGGTCATGTTGGATGTTTCTGAATGAGGGTTTGCTGATGGAACGCCTCTGGCCGAGGGGGCGTGATTGTCAAATTCCTGCCTTGCTTGTTGGGCCCAATCATCGTCTGGACAGTCGAAGGCGTGAAGGCTTGAATCATTCTTCTGTTCAACCACAAATCGTTCAATGAGCCATAGAACTGCGATGATTTCACCTTGTTCAGGTGGATGCTGTAGAGCGATTGGTTGAGTCCATTGCACAAGGTCATAGGCGAGTGCACCGGCCCAGAAAGCGTGCGTTGGCAGACCTTCAGGTGGACGTGGGGAAAATGAGTCTGCTTTCGATAAAGCCTTCACTTTGTCAAGGAGATCAGCGAGCGTCGTACCGAACACAGAGGTAGCATGGTACCAACAGCCGTGCTTCCATTCTTCCACATGGCCGACCAACTGGCATGATTGCTGAATAAGTTGAATTTCACCTTTACTCGGTTGATGAGATGGGGCATGAGGGATGTCAGGTTGACGAACGACCAACCTCCGCTTTGAGGGGCCACATAGAATCGAATACCTTGAGAGATGTGAAGCGGGACCCCCTGAAATCATGACCATTTGGTCAGGTCCACCGTGGCGAATCGCTTTGTCACCAAGTAATCCAACATCATCGAAATGTTTCATCAAGGGGAGAATCCGTTCATCGATGCTTACGCCCCCACATCACTCCATGCGTTCTTGTTTTCATAGTGTTGGGTTAACAAAGTTTGACATTTTATTGCAAAACCATGATTCTTTCCGATTGCATCACCGTCAATCGACTCTATTTGCGATGCACCAAGCCCACTTCCAACAGCGACCATCTCAAGCGCTCTAGCTACAAGTCGCTCATTCAGCCGACCCTTTTGAACCGGGATTCCACTGTCCTCTAAGAGAGGAATTAGGATGGAGGCAGTGATGCTCTCCACGGCCCCCTCCGTGTCACCGCAAACCCAGACTGTGCTGTCCTCATCAAACACCATTGGTGTGGCACGATCGCCATCAACAATGGCGTACTCGTGGACGAGTAAGGCCAGGTCAGTCCCTGCTTGATCTGCTTGATTCATGGCATTGAGGTAGGGTTGCCAATCGCCATGCTTGGTGCCGTTGACCTTAGGAGACCACCGGGGTGCTTCGACGGTAATTGCTTCAATCTGTTCATTGCGAAGTGAGAAAGCACGGGGCTCTATATTCAGTTCACCATTGCGTGTGAGCTCCATGCGCAAGAGTCCGTTTGGTTGGCGTGGCTGGCTTGTAGCATGATGGCCAAGTTGGCTCATGGCTCGTGAGATCAACTCATTCATGTTCTCTGGCCACTGAATTCGCAATCGATGTGCATGACGTTTCATACGCTCGATGTGCGCTTGAAGATCTGCAACACTTGCATTGCCATCCCATACCATGGTTGTGAACACCAAGTCTCTCGGACTCTGCCCACCCGTTTCTGACATCCTATGGCCTCAGAGTAAATCGTCAAGGAACGATGTATCAATGGCTTGTTTTTGTTGTGGAGGGTTCGTTCCAACACCCAATTCATTGAGCAGATCGTTGTTCTGTGCTGGCTGCATCACTGGTTGTTGAGGTTGGTAGGCAGGTCGACCATAGATGTCCTGTGAAGTTGTAGGTTGTGCATACATGTCAGAAGCAGGCGTTGCTGGCTGCGCCGGGGGCGGGGACGGTGGAGAATCGTTCCATGCTTGATCGTCTTGTAGACCCCATGTTGCCTCTTGAAGTTCCCATGATTTCGCCTTTCTCTGTTGGTTTCCTCGTGTTCGAATGACAGCGATGAATAAGAAAATGGCTGTGATGAAGAGCCCTGCTGCGAGGAGATTTGGCGTCGTCAGCAACGACGAGAAATCAGTGCCTTCATTTGCGGCCTCATCGCCAGAACCAGTGCCTGCGTTCGCCTTGTAGGCATCAAGTTGAATCGGATTCACTGATTGTTTGCTGACCAATTCATCGAATGGAGTCACGGCAATGTACCATGTTGAGGCATTGTTCAAATCAGGGTAGGCGTTTGAGGTGATGAGGAAGGAAGTCGAAGATTGAACTTCACCGACCAATGTCGCACTATCAATTGTGTCGAAGGATTCCTCGGCGATGTAGATTTGGTGGCCGCGAAGAGCATCATCATTCGAAGGCATCCATTCAACGAGGATCTTTGTCTCTTCAATCCACACAGCACTGAGCCCAGCAACATTTGGCAGGTAGGAGCCCGAAGCATCGTATCCATCATCCTCTGATTGAGCGGAGACTGCTGTTAAATCTGAAGTGAAGGCATTGCCGGAGGTGTCTTTCACCACAACAACAGCCCAGATTTCTTGACCTGGAATCACAGGCGTATCGCCTGCAACGATGTCGATGGTGAGTGGCA
>DUIP01000168.1 GCA_013330285.1 Candidatus Poseidoniaceae archaeon | reverse complement strand
CATAGGTGGCATACCGGGTGGTGCCGGTGGTGCGCCATCCGCCGGTGGGGCTGGAGGTGCAGGTGGCATAGGTGGCATAGGTGGTAATCCGGGTGGCATAGGTGGTTTTTCTTCGCTCATTTACAATTCCTCCGTGGCGTCCGCACAAGGCGGTATCAAACCCATACCCATCGAGCACATAACCGTTCGCCCCCTCAGTTTTGACTCAAAGTGGCAATTTGATAGCATTTGTTGGGCTTGGTTCCGTGCACTTGATGTAGGGTGGGCTTGAGGAGCGGTCATGGTAGGCATGGACAGTGGCACACCTCCAGTGCTCTTTGTAGTCGGAACAGCTGGTGCAGGAAAATCATCCCTCGTAACGTCGTTCCAGCGATGGTCTCGCTTCTTGGAAACCGATGCCATTGCGGTGAACCTTGATCCGGGAGCGGAGCGAGTTCACTATGATGCCGAATTTGATGTTCGAGATTTGATTTCCCTTACCGAAGTCATGGGCGAATATGACTTGGGGCCAAATGGTGCTCAAATTCTAGCTGCCGATTTGTTAGCCGCTCAAGCAGGCGATGTTGCTGCACAACTGCATGCATTGACGGGCGAAGTGATGATCGTTGACACACCGGGGCAGGTCGAACTGTTCGCATTCCGTGAAGCATCCAACCACCTCATTGAAGTCATTGGAAGAGAACAGTCCGCCATCATTTACCTCTTCGATCCCATGTTGTCACGTTCTCCATCAGGGTTTGTTTCTCAAATGCTGTTGTCGAGCATTGTTGAATTCCGTCTTGGCCTTCCGACCAAGAATTTCCTCTCAAAAGCAGACCTTCTCGAACCTGATGAACTTGCTCAAATTCTTGAATGGTCAGAGCGCCTTGAAATTTTGGAAATGGCTCTTTATGATGAGGCAGGTGGACAACGCACAGAATTTGCCATCAACCAACTTCGTATGATGCAAGAATTCGCTCAAGCCCCCGGACTTACCCCACTTTCCAGCGAACTTGAAGAAGGTCTTGCAGACATTCTCACCTTTGCTCAAGCCCTGTTTGGTGGTATGAGCGATGCTCGTGACGGATTTGCTTCTGATAATGACGATGAAAAGAACTGAGGCGAACACGCCGCTCATAACAGTTAGAAACCGTCCTTTCGTGGAAAGGTCATGGCCAAACACTTGTTAGCGATTGATGACGTTGCCGATGACTTTGAAAAAATCCTCCGATGGGGCATTGAATTCAAGCGCCTTTGGAAGCAAAGCGATGAGGTGGCGATGAACTTCATGCCACTCGACAGCCTTGCCATTGGATCGATTTACGAAAAGCCATCAACCCGAACCCGTGTTTCGTTTGAAGTCGGCATCAACCGCTTGGGCGGCTATCCTTTGACATTGTTGAAGAATGATATCCAACTTGGTAAATCTGAAACCGTTGGTGATACCTCACAGGTTCTCTCGAGGTTCCTCGGTGGCATGACCTACCGGTGTTTTTCCCATGATGACGTTGCAGAACTGGCCAAGCATGCTGATGTTCCAGTGCTCAACGCCCTTTCTGACAAGCATCATCCATGCCAGGCTGCGGCAGATTTGATGACCGTGCTCGAACATTTTGATGATCCGGGTGAAATCACAGTGGCTTGGGTTGGTGATGGCAACAATGTCCTTCACGATTTGATGCTTGCTTGTGCCATGCTTGGTATTGACATCCATTATGCCGTTCCAGAAGGCTATGAGCCTGCAGAAGATGTTGTTGAGCGGACCAAGGCATTGGCGGAAACGCATGGCTCAAAAGTCACCATGAGCCACGACCCAATTGAAGCAGTGTCTGGAGCACACGTGGTCTATACCGATGTATTCATTTCAATGGGCGAAGAACACATGAAAGACAAAGTTCAGGCCTTCGATGGGTTCCAAGTCAACGAAGCGATGGTTGGCCACATGGATGAAGCATGGAAGTTCATGCATTGCTTGCCTGCCCATCGCGGTGATGAAGTGACGGATTGGGTCATGGACCACAAGCATTCAATCGTCTTTGATCAGGCCGAAAATCGTATGTGGGCTCAAATGTCACTTCTTGCTTACTTCATCAACGAAGGTGCATGGTCAGCCATGGGCGAGTTCATGGGCCTCGATTAATCAAAGGACCATTGTGAGCATAAATCCAAGCAAGCCCAAGAGCATTGCAACCCGGATTCGCATCGAGACTCGGGCGTCTTCGCCCTTGAAGATGGGCCCGTTCAGGGTAATCAAAACCAAAATGGCAGGGGTTTGGTACAGCAATTGATTGAGATTGAATGGACCTTGCCAGTATGGAATGTACAAGCAGACAAGGCCAGCCATGATCATGACATAGGCAGCCATGCGGGCGTTTTCAACACCGATTTTCATTGGTAATGTTTCACGCTCGCCCTCATCGGCCAACATGTCTTGGCAATCTTTGATCACTTCACGAGCTAAATTGGTGAAGAACACCACCATGGCGACCCAGAACACAAGGCCGTTGATGCTACCAACCGTTGCAGCACCGTAGCCAATAACAGCAGCCACCATCAAGGAAATGGAAATATTTCCAACCAGTCCTTTGGTCTTGGTTTCTGGTCCAAGATCATAGGTCAACATGAGCACTACTGCGATGAGATAAATGGTGGTAAGTGGCCACCAGTCTGCATTTTGAGCGTGAAGCGTTGACGCTCCATAGAGCATCGAGGCCACGCTGATGAGCCAAAGTACCACCACAAAACGCTTGGCTTCATCTTCAGTGATCCGACCAGAAGGCAAAGGTCGAGCAGGATGGGCGATTTTGTCAATGGCAGCATCTTTGATGTCATTCATGGCGTTGCCCGCACCCATGAAGGTCAGAACAGTGAGGATCTGGAAGCCTACAGCCAATCCAAATTCAGAAGTCCAATTGCCATCCATTCCGAAGTGAGCGCCAAGCGGAACTGTGATGGCTGCGAGCACCATGTTCTTTGGCCGCATCAATTCGACCAAGGCTTTGGTTTTGCCCGCCATGTGGTGCGCTGTGTTTGTGATGGGTTTTCATCCCTTTGCTATCAGGCGCCAGCAATGGACCAAACGCAGACTCGCATGCGAAATCCACCGATGTCTGTGCCTTCATCGAAACCGACCTTGATGAATCGACGATCACGTGCGAGCACATTCCCGAGTTGGTTCATTGTGGCACCCCAGCGGAATCGCTGGTTGACATGATCAAGAATGTCGGTCGTGTTTGCTTCACCAACGCTCTCAAGGTAGGTTGCAATTTCTGTACGGAGGCGCAAGGTTCGTCCCATCATGCCTCACCTCGGACAATGCGTGTGGCTCTTCGTGTCAAGCCTTGAACGGTTGTGGATGGTTGTGGTTGCGTGACCACTTGGCCAGGCAGGTGAAGAGGTTGCCAACCCACAGCGGCGAACTGGGATGGGAGTTCACCGCTGGAGTGGGCGTAGAGTGTGGTTGAAGCTTTGCTCCAGGCAGGTTGTTCAGATTCATTCGGGATGCATGTCAGATCACTGAATGCAAGAGTTTCGAGGGTGTGGTTTCGGTTGTCCATGAACCAAACTCATTGGCGCCCGTATATCAAGCGAGGATTGACCCCTCCTTTGAAAGTGAAGCCAATTGATTTCCGCAGTGTGTCTTTTTTCACTTTCAGTTCAAACGAAAACTGAACCGAATCTGAACGATTTGGACACCTGTCTGCAGTGCTGTGGTGCGAGATGGCTAAATACGAAAGGTCGGTGGCAAGAACATCCACGCTCGTATAGTGTAGTGGCCCATCATGAAGGACTCTCATTCCTTCGACCCGGGTTCAAATCCCG
>DUIP01000213.1:3553-5842 GCA_013330285.1 Candidatus Poseidoniaceae archaeon | reverse complement strand
GCGAGGATTTTTTTCCATTCCATCCAAATTCGCTCGTTCGTGACGCCAGAAAGCATTGAACGGTGCTGTTGTAAAGCTTCAGAAAGTTCTGGATCAAAGCGCCAGACCCCTGCATCTGCTCGGTCAAGGAATCTGTAAGCACGAAGAATACGTAATCCATCTTCAGAGAGGCGTTGATAGGCTTGACCTACTGCTTTTACACGTTCTCGCTCAAGGTCGATTTTTCCATTGAATGGGTCATGGAGCAGCATCCTTCTCGTATCGATCGCCATCGCATTAAATGTGAAATCACGCCGCTCTAAGTCCCCAAGTAATGAGGTGCCAAAATCAACCACCTCTGGTCGGCGCCCGTCGTTGTATTCTGATTCCGTTCTCAGTGTTGTTGCCTCGTAAAAGCGCCCACCCTCTCCTCGAAGGGTAAGCGTACCATAGTCAATTCCAGTCGGTAATGCATCTGGAAAAATCTTGAGCATTTCATGAGGTGTAAGGGTCACTGCAAGGTCAATATCTTGGTCGCCGAGGCCCAAGAAAGCATCGCGGACAGCACCGCCAACAATCCAAACTCCACCATCTGCTTTGGCAATTTGATCAATGATGGTGTTGATGTCGTCAGGCAAATTCTCAACCCAATGAATTAATTTTTGGGGCAAAGGTTCACTCTTCGCATCACCCAACAATGGGAGGTGCCCTTCTTCGTGGTCTGACGACATGAGCCTCCTTCCGAAGTGAACCATGGACGCTTAATGAATAGCATTATCGCACACAAGCCGTTCGCTCGTGGTAATGTGGGATGAAGTCGACGTGCAACTCGTGCCACTGGAATGGCTAAAACCCCACGAGGAAATTAAACCGCGTAATCGTGACAAACTCCTCGAGATGACCAAACGCTGGGGTGGCTACACCAAACCACTCATCGTCGACAAAGTGACAGGTGCAATCCTTGATGGCCATCATCGCCATTCGATTGCCAGCGAACTTAACCTCGCTCAAATTCCAGTCATTGCCGTTGATTATCTCAATGATGATCGGATTGAAGTCGATGTTTGGCCTTCAGCTGCTATTGAATCACTTACGAAAGAGGAAGTTATTGCCATGAGCCTTTCAGGGCATGTGTTTCCTGCGAAAACAAGTCGCCATCGCATGGCGGATCATTTGCCTCCGATCCACATACCTCTTGAGCAATTAGCAGAACCAGCACCAACGATGCCTCTGGAATAAGTCACTCAGGACCAGCGTCTTTGTGGCGAGCAGATTCTTCTTTCGAACGCCGTGCTCGACTCACTTGTCTTGGCGAGAAGCAATGTAACTTTGCCAATTTTTGTTGCCTTTTCCGGCCAATTTCACTTTGTGTTTTGGAGCTTCTGGAAGTTCGATTGAACATGTCCGTAGCATGCCCTCATGAGTGAAGGTGATCTCGACCTCTTGGCCAATTTTTCCTTTCAAGGCCGTCTGCAGGGTTTTCATTGTTGAGGTTCTCACACCGTTGATGGCAACAACCTCGTCCCCTGGCATCATCACTGCTCGAAGTGGGCTGCCAGTCATGTGTGTGCTCATGACAACCTTTCCTGCTTTGTTGGAAAGGTTAAGGCCAAGCCATCCAGACTTGACTTCGCCTTCTTTGCTGGCGTGCTCAGGTTCCAATTTCAATCCAAAATAAGCCATAGTTCGCTCCATATCAGGTGCCTGTTTTCGGTTGACCATGTCATCAAGCATTGTTCCAAGACGCCTTCCTCCTTTCATTGAGGTCAGGGCTTTTCGTATGTCTGAGTGGGTGATGCCCAGCCTCATCGTTGGTTCGCATTCTAGGCCATGGCGTTGACATAGCAATGCCATCAAATCACAAATGCCATGCAGCCCTTTGGAACGTTTGCGCAATTCCATGTCGAGTTCCATGATGGTGAGTTCACCCTCAAGGTAGTAGGAGATTTGCGTTTCACGAGAGAATGCATGGCCGCGATAGAGGTGAATCCAAGCATCATGGCTTGATTCGGTGAGGGACTCATAGTTCATGCCGTGCCGACCAGTGTGACGCTTCATTTTTCTGAGGAAGTCCTTGCGCCAATCTTCTTCAGACCAAGCGCCCGAGCGAACGCACAACATGTCTCCAAGCCAGGAGGTTCCTCCTTCAAACCACCATAGAAGATCAGAATGGCCTTCTGTTTGCAAGTCGTAATCCAAGAAGCTTCGAGGGCGAAGTCGTTTTACATTCCACTGATGGAGGTATTCATGACTGAATAGACTCACTAAATCTCTGTATTCATCGTCATGACCTGGCATAAGGCATTGACG
>DUIP01000213.1:0-3149 GCA_013330285.1 Candidatus Poseidoniaceae archaeon | reverse complement strand
GTGATGTAATTGTCCCACGAGGGTATTCCAAAGAGCGCATGATGTTCCTTGACGATTCGATCCATGTCTTCTTTGAATCGCTGAAGCATTGCCTCATCGATAGGATGGCCTCCACTGTCCCACAGTTTGAGGTGATGTGTGCGCCCATCCACGACCCAAGAGTCGATTGGGTATGGATTGATTTCGACAATACCGTCGAGAAGTTCATCTCGATTGGGGCAAGTGAAGGTATGTGTTTTCCCATGGTTTTCAGTGAGGCTTCCTTTTCCTTCTGATGATTTGACAAGGTGATATTGTGTTGCTGGGATCCAATCGACAGGGGCGTGAAGTTCGATGGTGTGTTCCATATCCAACCGTCCCCCTTCGATTCCGTTGGTCGGCAAGAACCAGGTGAAGGGCGGCATCATGTGGAGATGCCCCTCATCGAGGTGATTGGATCGGACTGAAAGATCATCGGCAAGTAGCTTGTACCGAACAATGACTTTACTCGCATTTTCAGGTAGTTTGAGACGCATTGCATCCACATTGTGGCGCTTATGAGCAACTGGTACCCCTGCATCTGTTTCAGCGTAAAATTCAGTCATGTGCTGAATCGGTTCCCTCAAGAAATACGATCCAGGGACCCATCTTGGGAAATGCAACATCACAGTCCTTGAAGTGAATGGCCCGTTGATTTCTATGCCGACATCGAGGCGTCGGGTTGGGCCCTTGGTGGCATCGATTTGGAACCGAATCCCTGAACTTTGGCTGCTCATAAATCGAGTTTGTCATAGGCGGTAGAAAGGTTCTGTGCTGCTTGAAGAAGCAAATCTGGGTGCTCTTCGCCGATAAAACGGCGTGCTTCCTCGACCAATATAGGTTCATCACAGCGTCCAATTAAACGTTCAATCCATCTGCTTCGCTCGATTTGGTCGACGTTTGGGTTCCGAATCAGTTCCCATCTCAATGCGTCGTGTTCTTCACCACGCAAACCTTGGAGCCATCGCCCTACGACAATCCATTCTTCTGCATCCCTTAGGGTTTTAATGAGCCGATCTTCTGGAGAATCACACCTCTCTTTGAGTGCCTTAACGAATTTCTTCATCGTTGGCCCTTTTGCAGCCATAGCAAACTTCACCAGGGCTTCTCCATCTGATTCCATCACTGAATGAATCAATGATGGCCCAGTGATGCCTTGGTCCATGAGCATGAGGAGATCCTCGCTGTCGAGGGGTTCATTCAATTCGTTCATCGATTGCAGCGCAGCTTCACAAACAGATTGGTTTTTGTCTCGAATGCCAAGTGTTCTGTGTTCATGTGTTGCACCCTTGCTCGACACGGCCAATCGCCGCAAATAGGCGTCTTCGGAGGCGAGGAATCGTTCAACATATTCACTTGCCTGTGCGCTGTCAAGGAGGGCAGATGCGCTTTTTCTTCGACAGGTGAGGTCCTCATCATCAATCATGAGAAGCGCAATTTCTGAGACATCTTCATTGAATTCGGACAAAAGGTTAGCAGCGCATCGCCTTGCCTCTATAGAAGAATGCTCTGCAAGGACCTTGAGTGCTGAAGGGCCTTGCAAAGGAGCCCAACGACGATGTGCATCAAGGGCTTTAGAACGGAACCATGGGTCACGATCATTCAGCAGTGGGACAAACCCTTCCAAGGCACGAGGCAAGTCCGTATCGAAAAGGACACGGACTGCTCGTCTTCGTTGACGAACATCCTTGTGCCGAAGTTTGGAGATTTCACCGTCCAAGCCACCAGCCATGTTTTCTCCAGCGAGCCCATGTTCATAGGCCTGTGGTATTGTTATCAATCGATTTAGGGTTTGA
Source organism: Candidatus Poseidoniaceae archaeon (assembly GCA_013330285.1). Classification (GTDB taxonomy): domain Archaea; phylum Thermoplasmatota; class Poseidoniia; order Poseidoniales; family Poseidoniaceae; genus MGIIa-L1; species MGIIa-L1 sp8160u. The sequence continues at coordinate 1,335 of DUIP01000213.1, read as the reverse complement.
ATTCACCATCATCGCTCTCGTTTTCATCGTCCCAATCCTCTGCTCCTGGTTGGGCGAGGTTCGGGTGCAGCATCGTTTGTAGCATGGGCCACAATCGGAAGAACGATGGTGCAGCTTCCCACATCAACTGAATCATTGGGTGCTCTTCCATCGGTATCATGCCTTCTCCAGGTGGTGGCAAGTCATCGGGTAGATTCCTAAGATTGACGACCAAGTCTTGCATTGCATGACGTTCATCATCTTCAATCAAACCTAAATCCTCACATGTTTGTATCGTCAATTCAATCATGTCTGCAAGTTCATCAGCACTCATAGGACCAGGCTCTCCTCGACGGACATCGACAGGCCCAAAGGCCACGGGGCCAAGATCGGTTGGCATCAATTCTCCATCTTGAAGTTCCATTTTCATGAGTTGTTGGCTACTTTTCGGACCAAGTGGTGCTAAGATAAAGCCGCCCTCGATGACTCGGTCAGAAATCCAATGTGGAAGTGAATTGATTTGGCCCGTGACGAGAACTCGGTGCAGGTCACCAGGGAAAGCGACAGGGGCGACATCGACTGATTCTAACTCGCGCACTTCAACCGTTGGCCAATGTGTAAGTCGCTGGCGAACATGGAGCACCGCATCTTGCGAAGGATCGAGCACGCGCACAAAGCCGTGTTCTCCGACGATGGTGGCGATCAGTGCTGCAATGTAACCTCCTTTGGCTCCAACAATGACGACATCATCACCGGAGTTTAGTTCCATGTGGTGGAGTAAAGTGGCCACCATGTGCGGTGCTGAGATTGTCTTCACTGCACCTGCATCAGTTTCCATAAATGGCACAGGGCGGTCAACATAGAACGGTTCTGTTTCATAATCTGTGAAATCCTCAATTTCCACGTTCAGCATTGCTTCACGAATAGAGGCCGTCATCGGAATACCGCCCTTTTCCAAACGTCGCAGCAACCCCGCTATGTCGGTCATGAACTGCACAGATTCGCCGGCCCATGTAAAGCATCGGCTCAAAGTTGATTGATTCCATTGTTTTTATTGGCAGTCAGGTCATCGATGTAGGTGATGTTTTCTTTGTGTGCTCTCATCGATTCTTCGACATAGGCTTGGACATCCATTTGGTTTTCTTCAACGATCTCGATTCTCGATAATTCGTCCTGAACCGAGGTGCGAATTTGTTGCATGACAGCACGGTATGCATCTTTGTCTTGATTTTTCGAATCATCATGATCATCGGCCACCACCTCAAGCAATTCTCTGAGTGTTTCTGGCGGCACATAGATTTCAGAAAATGAAGAAAACATGTCGTCCATAATTGTAGATTCAATGCGTGCCATGTG
>DUIP01000053.1 GCA_013330285.1 Candidatus Poseidoniaceae archaeon | reverse complement strand
GCCTTCAAATCGGTCCATGGCTATCCAATTTATTTTGAAAAGGCGAAAGGAGCCATCGTCACAGATGTCGATGGAAACGAATTGATTGATTTTGTCCAATCATGGGGGCCATTGATCCATGGACATTCCCACCCTGATATTTTGAATCAATTACAATCATCCATGCTCAAAGGCACTTCGTTTGGTGCGCCTCACAGAGGAGAAATGGAACTCTCAAAAATGGTCAAAAAACGATTCGATCATATTGACAAAGTCCGATTCGTGTCTTCTGGAACAGAGGCCGTTATGAGCGCAGTACGACTTGCAAGAGGGTTCACTGGACGGGACATATTGGTCAAATTCGATGGTTGTTATCATGGCCATGTTGACTCCCTCATGGTCAAGGGTGGTAGTGGTCTTGCCACGTTTGGCATTGCGAGCAGCCCCGGTATCCCCTCAGACACAATCGCAACAACGCTTGTTTCGTCGCTCAATGATGTGGAAGCGGTGGAATACCTCTTCCAAGAACATGGCAAGGAAATTGCTGCAGTTGTGATTGAGCCGCTGCCAGCAAATAACGGTCTTCTCCTGCAATCAAAGGAATTCTTGCAAACGCTTAGGAAGTTGTGCGACCAAAGCGGTGCCTTGCTTATTTTCGATGAAGTCATCAGTGGTTTCCGTTTTCCTCAAGGCAGTTATGGAGCCCATTGTGGCGTGCAACCTGACATTACAGCGCTTGGGAAAGTGATTGGAGGTGGCCTTCCAGTTGGGGCCTATGGGGCACGAAAAGAAATCATGGATCTGCTCTCTCCAATTGGCCCAGTCTACCAAGCAGGCACCCTCTCAGGCAATCCACTGGCAATGACAGCAGGGATCAAGACGCTTGATTTGCTGACACAAGAGGCCTATGTACAACTTGAACAACTTGGCCAAAGTATGGAAGAACAAATGAATCACGTCCTCGAAAAGCACGGAAAACCAATGACGCTCGTTCGACAGGCAAGCCTGTTTTGGTTCTCACCGGGTTCTGGTTCAGCCCCACAAAGTGCAGCAGAGATTCCATCGGATGCTGGTGTCTTGTATTCGAAAGTACACCGCGCACTTCTCTCAAAAGGTTTCATGCTCGCACCGTCCGCATATGAAGTTGGATTCTTATCGACGGCTCACACCGAGCAGCACATAGCAGACTTTGCCGTAGCCATGGACGAAGTGTTGACTGAAATGGAGTTGTCGATATGAACGGACAAGAACGAATCCTGGCTGCGCTTCAACGCCGTCCTGTTGACAGGACACCGGTTTGGTTTATGCGACAAGCTGGAAGACACCTTCCAGAGTACCGTGAAATTGCTTCACAGTATAATTTCTGGGAGCGTTGTCAAGAGGTTGATTTGTGCAAGGAAATTACACTTCAACCTTTGAAGAGATACAACGGTATCGACGCAGCAATCATCTTCAGCGACATCCTGACACCCCTCCCAAGTTTAGGGTATGATGTCGAATATGGCGGAGGCATACGGATCAGTGATTTTGAATTCTCTGATGTTGATGACTGGACGAGGTTCGAAGCTCGAAAACACGCACCTTGGGCAGCAGATGGTTTGCGCTCCTTGGATGACGATTTGGGCGACCTTGCCAAATTGGGCTTCGTCGGTTGCCCGTGGACCGTTTGTATGTATTTGTTATCCGGAGGTACAGGCGACAAGGACTTTCACAATGCGAGGGCGAAGGTCTATTCCCAACCAGAAGCAGCGCACAATCTCTTCCAAACCATGGCTGAAGCACTCGGTGATTTGCTCGCCGATCAGGTGCTTCATGGAGGCGCTGATGCTGTGCAACTGTTTGACACATGGGCTGGCCTATTATCGGTTAATGATTACAGAACATTCGCCATGCCCGCCACTTCCAAAACCATTGAAGTGTTCAGAGAAAAAGTTGGTGCTGATGTACCAATCATCCACTATGCCAAAGGCTCAGGTCATCTTCATTCTGCTATTCGAGAATTGGATATCAACACAGTATCGCTCGACTGGAGAGATGATTTAGCAACGAACAGAAAGCTTCACGGCGACGCATTTTCATTCCAAGGAAACCTTGATCCTTCACTTCTTCATGGTTCAGTCGATGTTGCACGTAGGGCCACTCTTGACGTGCTCAATGCTGCCGGTAGTGAACCCGGGCATGTGTTCAATCTGGGCCATGGTTTCGCACCCGGCGCTCGAATCGAATGTGTCGAAACCGTCTTGCGAACGATTACTGAGGGTTAGATATGCGCCAAAAGATGGTCGACATGGTCCACCAACTCCAGGACACAATCTGTGATGCATTGAAAGAAATTGACGGGTCAACCTACCGAGAAGATTCCTGGCAACGCGAAGAGGGAGGCGGTGGTCGTAGCCGCGTCTTTAGCGATGGAAACGTATTCGAGAAGGCTGGCGTCAACGTCAGTGTTGTGCATGGTACGCTTCGCCCTGAAGCGGCAAGAGCGATGGGAGGGGGGCAGCAACTTGGTGACGAGGATTTGGATTTCTTTGCCACAGGGCTCAGCCTTGTGCTTCATCCTCACAACCCTCACGCTCCGACCGTTCATGCCAATTACCGATACTTCGAACGAGGTGATGGTCGACGAGAAGGAAGTTGGTGGTTTGGAGGAGGAGCAGATTTGACGCCGAGTTATCTGTATGAAGAGGATGCTGTGCACTTCCACGAGGTGCTAAAAACGGCTTGCGACAACCATGCCCTTGCCGATTACAACAGATTCAAAAAGTGGTGTGATGATTATTTTTACATCAAACATCGAGACGAAAGGCGAGGTGTTGGTGGTATATTCTTTGATGATGTGAACAACGGAACGAAGGAAGAGTGTTTCCAGTTTGTCAGTGAGTGTGGTGCTTCTTTCCTTGATTCATACATACCAATACTGGAACGAAGAATGAACCTTCCTTATTCGGATGAAGAGAAAGAGTGGCAACAGATACGCCGAGGTCGTTATGTTGAATTTAATCTCGTCTACGATCGTGGAACGACGTTTGGCCTCACCACGAATGGTCGAATTGAGAGTATACTCATGTCCCTGCCTCTTACCTCCCGCTGGGAATACTGCCACGAAGTTGAACACGGGACACCTGAGCAGAAATTAGTCGATGTTTTGGTTCACCCCATCGATTGGCTCGACACCCATGAGTGAGATGTATGCAGACTCCAGAAGATTGGATTCGCCACGGCCAAGAATTACGAAGGCCGCTCCTTGTTCACGAATCACTGGGCCAAAAAAGCCGGATATGCATCGTTGGAGGCGGGCTGTCTGGACTTTGCATCGCCTACCGTATTGGTCAAAAAAATCCAAACATACACATCGATCTCATTGAACACGCTGATCGACTTGGGGGCGTCATCGAAACATGGAAGGATGGAGAGTGGTTATGTGATGTTGCCGTCAACGCCACTCGACCACATCCGGCAGTATGGCGTTTAGTGCAGGACTTAGGACTACAGCAGGAGTTTTCCCCCTCGAGAAAGGAAGCCAATTCGAGGTGGATTTGGACGGATGGAACCTCCCACAAACTCTCCCGCTGGACCCTACTGAAGATGAATCCGTTGAAGTTGTATAATGGCATACGTTCATCTCGAAAAGGTGGCGCCTCTGTCGGCGACATTCTACCGAACAAAACCATCGCAGATGCGATGACATTGGGGATTGTCAATGATACATCTCACAACGTGGATGCTGATTTTTTAATGCCCGGACTGACCAAATTTGGACCTAAACCCCCAATTGGAAAGCGAAAATTGAGGAAGGAAATCAGCAAGTCCTACCCTCTTTTTTCCCCAAAGCCTGGTTCAACTGCCTCATTCCGAGGAGGCATCTCGACCCTGACCGAAGCGCTCATTTCATCATTGAACCAGATGGAAAATACAGCAATCCATCTCAATTTCAAGGCGGAAAGCCTCGAACATGTATGCCAAGAATTTGATCTGAAGCCTTCGGCCATTGTGTGGTCTGCCGGGTCAAAAACAATGGCCCAGTCAAAACTGTCCGTGTTTGCAGTCGGCTATGTTCAAGAAAAAATCAACGATGTGCCGATTGGGTATGGCACGCTGATACCGGACGAATCCGTACCGATCAGCGGCATCCTCCATGAGAGCGATGTTCATGCCACATCTCGGGCGCCAAAGGGGCATCGATTGTTTCGAATCATGGTGCCGCATGAACGCTGGGATGGAGAAGAAGCCAGCGTGAAGCGGGCACTTCGTCGAATTTTAACCAAGGCAGATCCTATTTTGTTCTCGAAAATAGGGGAACGTTCGATACCGAGATACCTCCCCGGACATCTACAAGGTATTGCCAATAAACAGAGTGAATGTTCTCAAGCCGGCTGGAGCGTTTCGGGCGTCTCCATCACCCATGTGGTCGATCAAGCAGAACGTATTGCTGAACTCTTCTGAGTTAATTCAGCAGTTGAAATTTTTCAGAAACAATCGAACTCATACCTTCAATCCATTCTTGGTCATCGTTTAAACAACGAATCACTTCAAAGTGTTCCCCGCCTAATTCCATGAATTGCTCCCGTATCCCGATGTCAAGTTCCTCTAATGTTTCAAGACCATCGGCTAGGAAGGCGGGAGCGATGATCACCAAATTGCGAACACCACGATTGAACAATTCTGTGACCTTGTCAGTGGTCGATGGCGTGAGCCATTGCACAGGCCCAAGCCTGCTTTGGTAGCTGATCGACCATTGATGAGGTTCTAACTGAAGGTTCTTGATCACTTCAAAAGTGGTCATAGTGCATTGATGGGCATAGCATTTCTTATTCGCATCGCATGAAATTTCACAGCAATTTTCAACCTTTTGACAATGCTTTTTGGAAGGGTCGATTCTTTTGACATGTGAAACTGGTAGACCGTGGTAGGAAAATAAGATGTGCACATCATCACTGAGGTGTGGCTTGATCGTATTCGAAAGGGGTTGAATGTAGGATGGGTGATTCTCGAAGTGCCCTGCTTCGATGATTTTTGGCGACCAATTCATCGCTTCAAGCATCTTGTACGCATGCTTGAGGGATGATTCGGTTGTCGCTTGCGCATAGTGGGGAAACATTGGGAACAAAAGCAATTCCTCTACACCTTTTTCACGCAATTTTTCCAAACCTGATTCGATGCTTGGATTGCCGTACCGCATGGCAAATTCAAATGCAAGTTCTTCAGATGTGTTGTTGAGTTGATCTGTGATTCGTTGTGAATACACCCTCAGGGGGGAGCCATCTTCCATCCATATTTTTTGGTACAACGGAGCAATTTTTTTCGGTCGGGTTCTAAGGATAATGCCTCGAACCAACAAATGACGGAGTGGTGCAGGAATATCGATGACGTCCGGGTCCAATAGGAACTCTCGAAGGTATGTACGAATGGACGACACAGTCGGTTCATCCGGGGTACCCACATTGATGAGAAGTACGCCACGCTGACCCATGCCTTCCGCTGATTTGCTTTGCGTTTAATGATTTGTTACATCCTTCATCTTGAGGTTGGCTGATGGAATCTTGGCGATTAGTTTTTAGGGCCCCCTAAATTAGCAATATGCATGCAGAATCTGAGGGCATGCGTTGTTTGCTCTGCAGAATTGCAGAACACATGGGTTGCGTGCCCTTATTGTGGCTGGCATAGCTCCAATTTACTCGATCCGAATCTATCCATTGTCGAACTTGCCGATCATGCATCTGCTGGTGGATGTGGCAATCAATGCGGAAAGAAATCTAAAAAAATGAAATCAAAGTGTTGTGGTAAAATCAAGAAGAAAAAGAAGAAGGCATGTAAAAAATGCCCAAAAGTCAATTCAATTTCAACTTGAAAATTGAACTCAAATCCCACATTTGAACGTTAAGCTTCGTTAAATGCATTGGGCTTGTAGACCCACCGAATTTCATCATCGCGGTCATAGTACGCTTTGACACGAGCATCGTTGGCCATATGATCATGATATTTCATCAACATGGGGTATGGCTTCAACATCGACGCATCGATGCCATCGAATTGTCCCGAGAACATCATGAAGGTGTTGAGAAATGCCTTAACATCTGCCAATGTCATGTCTTCAGTGTCTGCAATCCAACCAGTTGATGATGCTTCTATGAGCGATTCTAAATCTTTGAGGCCAACATCGATTTTTGCGCCCTCTGCAAACAGTGCTTTGCGAGCTGCAATTTTTTCATCAAGATCTTCGATGTAAAATGTAGGGGTGAACGAAGCCCGCCATCCTTGAATCAGTTCCAATATCTCGTCGACTTTACCACGTAGGTACAAATCTTCAGGCTCAAGACCTGCTAATGCAGCTGCATACCGCATGAGGGCGTTTGATTCCGCAAGTGTGCCTTGCGGCGTTTTAAGAATTGGAAGATAGCCATATGGAAGCTCGCCGCTGTCCTTTAGTTCTTGGAAACCATCCCAGTCTACGGTTGTGTTTTTCCATGACACCTGAGATATCTCGAGGCAAAGTCGTGTGGGTTCGGCGTATCCTGGCGATTCGAAGTAAATCAGTTCGTGCATGCCCTCGGCTCAGAACGACGGTTGATGAACGCTTCTGCCTCACCATCAGGGGCTTACGCGACGTCGGTCGCGAGGGAACAGAACTGTTTCTCGAACGTTTTTCGCGCCGGTCAATTTCATCAAAATCCGCTCAACTCCCAGACCCCAACCAGCGTGTGGTGGAACGCCGTGACGGAATCCGGCCACGTAGAATTCAAATTCTTCGGGGTCCAAGTCCATTCCCTTGAGGTTCTCAATCAACACATCCATTCGGTGTTCACGTTGTCCACCAGAGGTCAATTCGTCGCGACCGAAATTAAGATCAAAGCCACGGCTCAGTTGCTTGCCAGTGCTTCCGTCTTCACCTTCAACATGGTGAATGTAGAACGGTTTAAGGTCCATTGGCCAGCGAGGCAGGAAGTAGAATTGAGGGAGATCTTCAGCTAACAAATCCGAGTTTTCAGCATCGATATCGTCGCCCCACTCAATGGATCCACCTTTTGCTTTGATGGTTGCAATAGCATCACAATATGAAAGGCGAGGGAATGGTAACTCTGGCACAATCACTTCGATTGGTTCTTCGTCTTGTGTCGCTCTGTACGCGTTGATTGTGTCGATATGAGCGATCGATTCTTCATCTTCGGTGATTGATTTCCAGATGTGATGAATCATTCGTTCGAGCACACCCATGACGTCTTCATCGTTTGCCCAAGAGCATTCGATATCGAAGGAAATGAATTCGTTTAAATGTCGATATGTGTCGTGTTTTTCCGCCCTAAATGCTGGTCCAACTTCGAACACGCGTTCGAGTCCACCTGACATGCAAAGTTGCTTGAACAATTGCGGAGATTGGTTGAGGAAGGCAGGTGTGTCAAAATACATCATCGGGAACAAATCCGTTCCACCCTCAGTGGCAGTTGCCACAATCTTCGGCGTGTGAGTTTCAAAGAACCCTTCTGAAATCAGTGCTTCACGACCGTATTGCAGAACTTTGCCCCGAAGTTTGAACATGGCGCTGATCTGGGCTCGGCGAAGATCCAAGAAGCGGTTGTCAAGACGTGTGTCAAGGGCGACGTGAACGGTGTCCGTCACGCCAAGTGGCAGCGGTGCTTCTGCCCGTGCGATGACCTCGACAGAGGTGGCGACCACTTCGTATGCAGGCGGAGGTGTTGGTTCGCCTTCCTTGGTCTTTGGTGGGCGCTTCTGGGAAACTATACCAGTGAATTGTAATGTGGACTCGCGCGTCATTCGTTGCACCATGTCGAGGGGTTCTTCACCGATGTTGTCCTTCTTCAAGAAAATCTGAGTCGTACCCGTTCCGTCTCGTAGGTCAACAAAACAAATTGCTCCTTTGCCCCGATTGGCTTCCATGAAGCCTGCAACGGTGACTTCTTGATCGACCAAATCGGCACCAAGCGCTTGAATTTGGCCCAAAGTATGCGTTCGATAAGAGGTCGGTACCCATGTGGTCATGGTACGGTGGCAGAGCACGGAGAACATCAACCATTCGTTTCAACTCGCAGCGAGTTGGCATCCTCCATCGGGTATAATTCGACAATATATTCTTATTAGGAATATCTTTACATCTGAATAAGCGTTGGATTCATATACTGATGTTCGGGGCGGCGTTGCATGACTGATGACCTGTTCTCCTCCGAATCCGTGACACGCGGCCACCCTGACAAGCTTTGTGACACGATTTCTGACGCTATTGTTGACGCCTGTTTGGCCGTTGATTCAAACGCAAGAGTCGCTGTTGAAACATGTGTCAAGGGAAAGGAAAACATTGGACTCATTGTTCTGGCTGGCGAAGTTTCGCTCAATGGCGATGCTCCGAATTACGAAGCAGTTGCTCGCAAAGCAGCCCTCGATGTGGGGTACAACAACCATGACATCGGCATGGATGCCGCCTCACCGACATGGACCGAAGTTCAAGTCCACATCACAACACAATCCTCCAACATCGCTCAAGGCGTCAACAAAGATGGGTTGTCTCAGGGCGCAGGTGACCAAGGCCTGATGTTTGGCTATGCCTGCACAGAAACCGAGGCTTATGCTGATCTTCATGGCCGGTACTTTCCCCTCGCTGCTGCACTCTCGCAGCGACTCACGCGTCGCCTCACTGCGGTCAGGGAACAAGGCATCCTTCCTTGGGCTCGCCCTGACGGAAAGTCACAAGTCACTGTGGAATACGACGAAGCCGGTAAGGTTTCACGAGTGCACACCGTGATTATTGCGATTCAACACGACAAAGAACTCAAGGAACAATTCGGAGGGTCGGTCGAAAAGGAACTTGAACATGTTCGAAATCAAGTGAAGGAACATGTCGTCAACTACGCAATTCCTCAAGAACTTCTCGATGATGATTGCATCTTAGTCGTGAACGGAACTGGCCGATTTGCAGACCCCGGAGGTCCATATGCCGATGCAGGATTGACTGGACGAAAAATCATTGTTGACACATATGGGGGCATGGGCCGCCACGGTGGAGGTGCTTTTTCTGGAAAAGACCCATCAAAGGTTGATCGTTCAGCCGCATACGCAGCCCGATGGGCAGCAAAGCACGTTGTTGCAGCAGGATTGGCAGACCGTTGTGAAATCCAACTCGCTTACGTGATTGGTGTCGCGGAACCGGTCAGCGTTCGCGTCGAGACTTTTGGAACATCCTCGCTTTCTTCGAGTGAAATCTCAAAGCGGGTCAAGAACGTGTTCGACTTCCGCCCTGGTGCAATTGCAAATGACCTCGATCTGCTCAAGCCAATTTACTCAGTAACCGCTGCAGGTGGCCACTTTGGTCGAGTGCCCGGTGATGATGGATCATTCCCATGGGAAACATTGGACGAGGCTCGACTTCGCTTGCTTCAATGAGGCAAGATTCTCTCAAAGCAAACACAATCTCCCACGGCCCGTAGGGCCGATTCACTCAAGAGGTATGTCATGGTGGCTTGACTTGGTCTTATGTCGTCTCGTCCAGTTCGTGCCGTGGCCTTCGTACTTGTCTTGCTGTTTGCGAGTCTTTCACCACTGGCCATACCTGCTGCCGCACACAGCGCCATCCTTCTCGATGTCGATACCCATCATGTGGTCCTTCAACCGGGCCACTCAGCCAATGTTTCATTGAACATCGAAAACAACGGATCTGCCATCCAATCGTACAATGTGACTATTGATTCTGGCACCCTCTCATCAGTTTGGACCATCAATGCAGCAGAACCTGTGGTCGAAAATGTGTTCCCAACGTGGAGTAAGAACACCACAATCATCGTTCAATTGTCGACAGGTGCCGTGCCATCTGAAAGCGGCTCGTTTGATATTCACGTCACAGAACCAAATCAAAACATCACTTCGATCATCACAGTCTATGTCAGCGTGGCACCAACCTATTCTCCGCTGATTGGCTTTGAAACCATGGGGAGTGCTCTTGCCGAGATGGAAGCAGGTCAAACCACGACGTTCAACATCGACATCACCAACGGAGGATCGGTCGAAGATACCCTCTTGCTTGATGTAGAATTTGAACCAGATTTGGCTGCTTGGTGGGCGAATCAAACCAACAATTCCTCTGGAAACGGAAGCGGAAGTGGCAACGG
>DUIP01000204.1 GCA_013330285.1 Candidatus Poseidoniaceae archaeon | reverse complement strand
ATGAAAACCCACTATGATGGACCTAGCTACACCACACGAGCGACAGGCGTTCCACCAACCACCCCTTCATAATGATTCGCTCGCAGGTCGCCTCAGCCTATCACAAAGAAGCGTGGCGCCTAATTGCTTTGCTTGGCTTCAATTTCTAATCCGTTCCACCAATTCCATGCCGCTAAGACCGCAGCAGCAGCTCCAACAAGAAGGACCGCAAGGAAGATTTCATTGTCCAAGAACCACATCATTGCATCGAATGCTTGCTGCCCATAAATGCCGATCAAGATCGCCTCGAGTCCGAACCTCAGTCCTCGACCAAGGAAGCCTGCGATGAGAAACGGTTTCTTTTGCATCTCCCCCATGCCTGCAACCCATCCAAACACCTTGTATGGGATTGGTGATACAGCGGCAATAAAAATCCCTATTGTGCCGTACCGTTGCGTGAGGGCTTCTAATTTTTCAACATGTGATGTTGAACCAAACCGTTGAATCAGAGATCGGCCCCAACGTTGCCCAATCAAGTAACCGACCAGCGAACCAAGAACAGAAGAAAGCGTGATGACCAACCAGAGGCCTAGGACGACTTCGGTTTTCCCAATGTCATTCACCAACATTGGAATGTAAACAATGTCCGGGGGAACAGGCTGAATGATGGCTTCGGTAAATGACACCATGGCCAGGCTTAGTGGACCAAAGACTTCGAAGGCATCCAAGATGGATTCCTTCCATGACATGGATGAAACTCACTGCACCTTGATATGAAGGTGTGGGTGAGCGGTGAGTTCATGGAGTATGTTCACAGGTGGTCGGTTGTATGCGGGTTCTCGATACGGCGGCGCTGCTTTATTGGCCAGTGGCACAACTGGCAGATGGCGTATGCGCCATGAGCCAACAAGTCGAACTGGAACGAGTGTCATCGCAGCGGTCACTTCTCGTGCAATCACTTGATTCCATCGAATGGAGAGACGTACCTTCAGCGTGGCTGCAGACTGCGAGAGAAGCAGCAGCACAGAGTGGGGATTTACCGAGGCTCTCTGATGTTGATCTGGATGTACTTGCCCTCGCACTTGCTCTTGACGCCACACTCGTGACGGATGATTACAGGCTACAGAACACCATGCAATTCCTTGATCGCCCGACGCAATCTGTTGGTACAGTTGGTGCCAAGCAAGTATGGAAGTGGGAATTGAGATGCACTGGTTGCAGAGCGACAACACCAGTTCCGCCAACGGTTGATCGTACGAAAAAAGGTTCAGTTGCAAACTGTGAGGTCTGTGGCTCACCAATGAATGTGAAACGAGTGCGCTAAATCACTCTTCAGCAAGGTCTTCAAGCGCCTTTACCTTCTTTTCAAGTTCCGTCATTTCCATACCTGCGGGCTCGATACCAACTGCGTTTGCCCGCTCAAACAAGCGCTGCTCAGCAGTTCGGCCACCTGCATCCATGTCTTCAATGGCCTTTGTGGGGTCAACCGCACGGGTTGTGTCGGCGAGACCCTTCTGGAATTCGCCTTTCGAGCGGCCAAGAGCGTTTGCCATTTTCGGCAGCCGTTCTGCGCCGAATAATATGAAAAACACCGCGACCAGAACAAACATTTCCAACGGACCCAAGCCACCAATCATGACGCTTCCTCAGTGTGTGGGTGAAGGCCGAGGGTGTTGAAGGCTTCGGCCATGGAGGCCGGAAGAGACGGGTTCAACCGCCCGAGACAGGTGGGAGGAGCGCTATTTCGTCACCATTCGATGGATGAATATCAAGAGGGCAATGTTCTCCATTAAGGGCCACGATGAGTCCTTTCTCGATCCATTGCTCAGCACCCAACTCGTTGACAACATCTTCGATGCTCATACCATTGGTCAAGTCCACCTTATGGCTCCTTGAGCCAAGAAATTCAGCCAGGGGGCCAAACGCTATGACTCGAACACGCCCATAGCCTTGACCATCCATGAATTGGGGTTTCAAGCGGTAGTTTATCAACGCACTCGGTCCTCCTCGATGTATGAGCGCGGCAATGGAAGCAACAGGTGTATGGAAACTCTATGCCTCTGGCTCTTCAACCATCGAGGCTGTTCGTGGTGTCAACTTGACGCTCAACCTTGGGGAAATGGTGGCTGTAATGGGTCCATCTGGGTGTGGTAAGACCACCCTTCTCAATGTGCTCTCAGGGATTGATGAGCCTACTGCGGGGGGTGTGATGGTCAACAACCAACCTCTGTTTGGGATCAACGATAACGAACGAACTTCCATGCGTTCAAAGTACCTTGGCTTCATTTTCCAAGACTTCAATCTTCTTCCAGTGCTTTCTGCAGCAGAGAACGTCGAACTTCCACTTCTCCTGCTTGGTGTCGGTGCCGCTGAAGCACGAACGCGTGCTCTTGAGGCCCTCAATGATGTCGGCTTAGGAGAGCGAAGCCAACACCGGCCCGCTGAACTTTCTGGTGGCCAACAGCAGCGGGTCGCCATTGCCCGGGCCATTGTTCATCGGCCCTCAGTCATTCTTTGTGACGAACCGACTGGAAACCTCGATTCAAAAACTTCCGCCGAGGTCCTAACGCTGCTCAAGCGATTGAATAAAGAGCAAAACACAACGTTTCTCATCGTTACTCACGATTCTAAGATTGCAGAAATGTGTGACCGTGTGATCCAGATGGATGATGGTTTAATCATCAATCAAGGCCCTCAGCGTGAGGAGGAATAACTCTGTTTGCCTCCCTTGTTGCCTTGTTCGCTGTATTGGCCATTGTGGCCAGTGGTGCAACATGGGGGCTTACTCGAACTCACAAGATCAGTCTTATCTCTGGAATCGGTTTACTTTTGGTTCCCATTCTCGATGGTGGTATAGCGTTCGCTCTTCTGACCGCCTTCTCTGTTGAAGGTGCAACACGATTTGTGGGTGCTTTTTCATTTGGACTTCTATCGATGATTTTTGTTCAACCGCTCTTGGTCCCCCAACGTCTCGTCGTATGGCGGATTGCTCGTGAGACCGTCCTTCGAAGGAAAAGGCAAGCTGCCCTTCTCATGCTTGGATTGATCATTGCATCTGCTATCATCACTTCGTCGCTCGTGGTTGGTGATTCTCTTGATGCGACCGTCCAGTACGAAATTGAAGGCGCATGGGGTGAAACCGATATCACCGTGTCTGGTTTAGATCTTTCAACCGGGGAACGTGTTGCCATCAGTGAATCGATCGCTCATGATGTTTGGGCGCGTCTTCAGTTAGATGATGGCCTCAACAACGTCATGCTCGGCCAGCAACAAGGCTTGATTGCTGGAGTGAGTGTTGAAGCGCAAGAGCGTTCTCTTCCAACCATCACTTGGTTAGCGTTCAACAGTTCGATCGATGGACAGGAGGTGTGGCCAAAAATTGGAGAGAACGATGGCCTAAGGTATGCGGATATTGGGTCGGTCAACGGTAAGGATCTCCCACTTCATGTCGTGGTCAATCAAGTGTTGGCGGATGAACTGGAACTTACCCGAGGCGAGACGATTGAATTGGGATGGTACGTCACCGAAGAAAACCAACGCAAGCGATCAACCTCAATCGCCACAGTATTGGAGGTTGTTTCGAATTCAGGTCAAGGCGCTGCTGCTGGGACCTCAGCGCCAGCGGTGTTCACCGACTTATCCACGGCACAACGCCTCCAAGGAATGGAGGGTCAACTCAACACCATCTACTACGCAGTCGATGATTCACACGACGAAGCACCTGCCATTACCACCGTTGTAGAAAGCATCGAACATCATCTCGATTCGGTGATGCTTGCTGAAGATGTGGGGCTCTCGATCGCCACAGATGAAGCCACGGGCGCCATCTCCGTGTCCTCAGAGCGTGGTTTGGGGCGTCTTTCCGGAGATGATGTGCTTGCTCTTCGCTCGAATTTGACGGAATTAGGATTGACTTCGATGATGGAAGTCCTTCAAGTTCCTTTGATTGACGTAGAACATAACGATGAACCATTGCTCACCCTTGCATCAAATGCAATCCATACATTGGCTGAAGGGCAAAGAGCATTATGGCATGCGAGCGATTCTGGTTTTGGTTTCCAGATTGACGGGAATGGTGAAGCCTGGGTTTGGCGTGCATCAGAAGGTGAAACCTTGCATGATTTCACGCTCTCTTCTGATGGCCAGTACGGTATTGCGGCGCATTCCACTGGGCTTATGGTTGGCTTTGAAAACGAAGTAGATGACGAGGAATGGGCGGTGTTTGATTCCTCTGGCGTCATGCATGTTGTTGTGGAGTTCAATGGAGATTGGTGGTCGGTAGAAGAAACAAATTCCTCAATCGTTCTTCACCAATTTTCGACCGACTTGTCAACCCATGCCTCACATCAGTTGGATCTACAAGTTCCCTCTAAAATCGTCGACATAGAACTGATGATCGATGATCGGATTTACCTTGAAATTGAGGGCCTTCTCTCCGTTGATCGCTACAGCACTTCCACGGTGTCCCTCAATGCTTCATTTGAGCCCTACGCTCTTGGAGAATGGCCAAATGGGACGGTGAACGCAGAGGTAATGAGTCCACACGAGCGTTGCGATGATGGGGCATCGCTTCATCTCTCATCTTCAGATCAATACTGGTGCACCTATGAAGATGGCTTGCTTCGTTGGGATCCAAG
Organism: Candidatus Poseidoniaceae archaeon; assembly: GCA_013330285.1. Classification (GTDB taxonomy): domain Archaea; phylum Thermoplasmatota; class Poseidoniia; order Poseidoniales; family Poseidoniaceae; genus MGIIa-L1; species MGIIa-L1 sp8160u. Next base: position 3,623 of record DUIP01000204.1, on the reverse strand, counting down.
CACTGGATTGATCGAATCGATTCGATTACCAGTCCTTTCCAGCGCTGGTGGTTTTGGAACAATGCCACAAATGTTGCTTGCTTTCGGAGGATCAAACGCTCCGATCACGACAGAGAACAGGACAATGCAAGTCAGTCAAAGGCTTCTCGAACTCAATCTCATTGAGGATGTAGACTCGTTTTGGATCAAAGGGCTGATTCCTTATGCCTTCGGTGATAATGACGCCTACCGTCTCACCTATTCGGGTTCTTATTCAGAGATCGAAGGGCTTGAAGGTCTTTCTGAATTGGACCCAGTTGTTCTTGGCTTTGTAAGCCTCACCGATGCCGAACAATTGGCCTCAGCAGGTGAAAATGAGCGAAGTTTGGTTGTGCTTTCTCAAGAAAATGATGCTGTTGGTGTGGAGGGCGTCCGCAGTTGGTTTGACGACCGAGCAGATGCTGAAGATTTGAATCTCGCCGTTCGGCCGGTGAAAGTCGATGCTGCTGCATTGGCCTCCGAGTCTTCTGGCGTCCTCGCAGCCATGTTCCTTGTCTTTGGTTCGTTCACTATTGCCGCAGGTGTGCTCTTGGTGTTGACCATTGTACTTATGCTGGCTGAGGCGAGGCGTGGGGAGTTTGGAACCTTGCGGTCGCTCGGTATGTCACAATCCGATGCTCGTTCTCTTGCTGTCATGGAAGGGGCAATGGTGGCCAGTTTGTCAGGCGTGGTTGGTTCATTGGTTGGTTTGGGACTTGCCTGGTTCATCAGCATTGGATTCCAGAATATGTTCTCTTCAGTTGGGTCCGGGCAATTCTTGTTTGAATGGACATGGAGTTCACTGTTTGCTGGTTGGGCTTGGGGCTTTTTACTCGCCATCATCACCCTTTGGGGAACCGCCGTTTGGACAGCACGTACGAACATCGTTGTAGCCCTTCGGGGTGGAAGAGAAGTCCAATCAAACAGCGTTTCGTGGTTACTTGTGTTCTGCCAGATTCTCTTTTTCGGAGCTGGTGCATTCTGCCTTTCCATCCTGGCTCTGCTCGGCTTTTCCAGTTCCTTCGCCTACTTTTTGTGGGTGGTCTCAGGGGTTTGCATGCTCATAGCAACCCTGCCGTTCTTCACTGTGGAATTGCCTTCGATGCTGAAACACCGCCATGCTCGTTGGGCTCACCTTCATCGTCATGCTGGTAGGAACACCTGTGCCTCTTTGGGATTGGCGCTTCTTGTCTGGACCGTTGGGCTCCATGGGCTTGATCCAATACGGCAGGGGATGACGCCCGACGAACTCTCCTTCATCGTGCTTGGTCTTGTCGAAGTCTTTGCAGGTGTGCTCCTTCTCACCAGCGCCGCACCGCTTATCGTCGGTAGGTTGGGCAAATCCAAGCGATTGACCCGACGCTTTGGCCCCGTCCTTCCAGTTGCATTGGCCCACCCGCTCTCTTCACCGGTACGAACAGCTGTCGTTATGGGCATGTTTTCGATTACTGTCTTTTCAGTGGTCGTTCTGAGTGGTTATGCCGAGCAATTTGACAACTATTCCAGTTCCTTTGTTGAAGAAGCAGAAGGCGATTATGAACTTCTCTTGACTGGTTCACGGGCACGCCCGATTGAACTTCCTCTCAACGTCTCGGATTGGAACATATCGTCCCAAAGTGCTGATGCCATTGACTCTGTTGCGCGAATTCATAGGAGTCAAGTGTTCCTTGAAGATTCGACTGGGGATCGAATGCCCTACCTTCTGAGAGGATTCGATGAAAACTTTTCGAGTCACGGAGGTCTTCCGCTTTACACATGGGACCCAAGCCTTGGCACCACTGAAGAACAAGTCTGGATGGCCGTGAGCGACAGGCAGGATTTGGTCATTGTAGACGCTTCGTTCGGTCTTGAATCTGTAGCCGATGGCAGTGGTTTATCGACGCTGAGTTTTTCAATTGGAGAATCAATTTCGCTAATTGATATTTCGAACCCTGGAAACAGCAAAATTGTGAAGGTCGCTGGCTTCATGGAACAGTCATCTTACTTGTTCTCTGCAGGCGTGTGGATTTCCGATGATGTCGCTGTTGAACAGTTCGATGCAAGGCTCACAAGAATGTATGTCAGCGTCGCAGATGATGCTGCGCCAAGTGAGGCGTTTGTCCCAGTTGACGACATAGGTTCGCCCATGGGTAAAACTCGAGATGTACGTCTGGCAACCGCCGAACTTTCTGAAGAGCTGGAGCCTGTGCTGAACGATGAAGGTGTCCAAGTGTCCATCATTGCAGATGAGGTCATGGTTATTCAATCGCTTGTGTTGGCCCTATTGGCGATCTTTGAAGCCTACCTTTCGCTTGGATTGATTGTCGGTATTGCGGGCATTGGCGTGGTCACGGTCCGTTCTGTATCCGAACGCACCAAAACCATCGGCATTCTGAGGGCTTTGGGCTACAGGCGCGGTATGGTCATGGCCACATTTATGATCGAAGTGGTTTGGGTTGCTGTGTTGGGAATGCTGAATGGTGCTGCGATTGCGGTTGGCTTCCACCGGGCCCTGTATGAAACCTTCTGGAAAGATCAAGGGGCCAGCTTCAGCCTCCCATATGCATCGATTGTGACCGTGGTTTTGGGCGGGCTCATTCTTGTCATGGTTGCCACGGCTTACCCAATACGGAAGGCTTCACTCGTCCCGCCTTCGGCAGCACTCCGCGAAGCATGAACACTCTCCAACGGTTCGTGTAATTTAACGGCGAGGGGAGATAAAATTGAATTCAAGGCCGGCACCACGGCTCTTTCGTGATTGCGAATGGGGTGCTGCGGAGCCATATTTTTTGATTTCATGCCAATGGCGGGTGTCGCAAAATGCGCAAATCTGTCGATTGCCTTACAAAACATTGCGCCTATAGTATAAATACGACGCATGATGTGCTAAGGAATACCGAACCATCGGAGGTATAGATATGAACAGAAAAACCCCTATGATTCTCGTTGCAATGTTGTTGCTTAGCCTTATGGCAAACATCGACATGGCCGAGTTGCAAGAAACCATTGATGTCGAAGAAACCAGTGCTCGCTCCGGCGCAGATGCTGAAGTCATCGCCATCACAAGCCCGAAAGAAACAACCTGTACAAATGCAGGATGTAGAAACACCCTAAATGCTGGAGAGGCCACGAATTTCGAAGCCTACATCCAGAACAGTGGCGATGTTGACATCAGCGAGATGTCCTACACCGTCAGCGTCTACCTTGACGGTGGAGGCGGTACTGTCGGCATGTTGGCTAAGGACGCTGCAGGTAATGATCTGCAGTGGCAAAACACAGATGTCATCTGTGGAAACGCCAACCTCTGTGATTTCACTTCCCTTGCCCAAGGCGATGTTCTTGGAGGCGGAAAGTACACCCTCATGTACGCAGGCAGCCCTATTGAATGGACGCCAATCGTCGGTAACTACATCGTTGAAGTTGTCGCTGAAACGCCATCGGATGCCGATGTTGGAAACGACGCACAGACCATCGAAGTCAAGGTCGAAAACTGGTATGACATTCAAGTCGACCTCTCCTGGGACAGCGGCAAGGCCGCCGAATCTGGCCCTGGAGTCAAAGACTGGACGCTTACAGTGATCGCCAACGGTTCAGATACCTTTGATCCTCGTGACGTTGTGATCCGC
>DUIP01000067.1 GCA_013330285.1 Candidatus Poseidoniaceae archaeon | reverse complement strand
GTCAAAACCGATGGGTACAATATTTACTTCATCAACGGTCGAAATTTAGTCATCTTTTCAGTACCAGAATTTGGCGAACTCGAACTGCTTTCAACGACAGCTATCCAAGGAAGCCCAACAGCGATGATGTTGGATGACGATCGACTCGTCGTCATTTCCTCTGTATCGACATGGACCATTGCAAGCAACGACCCCCTGAGTGCAGAGTTGGGTTGGGATGAGATGAGTGGATGGCGCACAAGTTCCTTGACGAAATTCACCATTTTTGACATTACAAACCGCTCTGCACCTGAAGTAGCCAAGGAATTGTTCCTCGAAGGCAGTTACATGACGGCGCGTGAAGTCAATGCCACGGTGCGAACCGTCACTCATGCATGGATGAATGTCCCCGGGCTCCAAACTTGGCTGAACTTACCGGACGGGTACTGGAATTTGGATTACGACGATCCACTTCGTTTGGAGATTCGTGAGAAAGTTGGGTATCAAACCATTCTTGACAATCAGGCAACACTTGCCCGAATTTCTCTTGAAGACCTCCTTCCAAAGGTGTATGAACGCGTTAACGGGGTCTTGAGTGTGCATCAATTAGACGACGATTCTTGCGCCGACTTTGTTGCACCAACCGACAGCCTTAATCGAGGGTTTAACAGCATCTTTACCTTTGATTTGAGCGATGACGAATTCACGTTCCAAGCCGATCATATCGTGGGTAACTATCCGATGGTTTACGCTTCTGAAGACGTGCTCGTCTTGACAGAAAACGCCTGGGATTGGTGGTGGTTCTGGGGCAATGACAACATGGATGAGGCGACCAACATCCACACATTCGATATCTCCAACCCCAACGACACCGTTTACACTGGCTCGGGGCGAGTGAATGGAACAATCCTCAATCAATTCTCAATCTCAGAATATGAAGGCGTCCTGCGCGTGGCAACAACATCGGGCCAATGGGCGCGCTGGTGGCTTGAAAACCCTGAACCAATGAGCTCGAGCGTTGTTACCTTCGTCCGAGGTGTTGATGTTGAAACCGATCAGCAAATCCTTCTCGAGGTCGGGCGCGTCGATAACATCGCGCCGGAAGAGCGAATTTGGAGCGCCCGGTTTGATGGTGACCGATGCTACTTGGTCACCTTCCGTCAAATCGACCCACTCTGGGTCATCGACATGTCCGATGAAACATCACCGGTGATCCTCGGTGAACTCGAAATTCCGGGAGTCTCAACCTACATCCATCCTCTTTCGAGGGACCACTTGCTGACCATTGGCATGGGCCCGGGCCCTGATGGGCTTGGTTTGGATTGGTCAAACACGCGACTTTCCTTGTTCAACATCACAGATCCATCAGCCCCCGCCGTTGACGACGTGCTCTCATTGAGTCCGGTGAGCAATCCCGAAGCAGAGGGATGGACTTGGTCGTATTCAGAAGCCTCCTACGAACACAAAGCGTTCCAATACTGGGCGCCAAAAGGCATGTTGGCCGTCCCCCTTTCAACCTACAAATACAACAATTGGTATGATGAGGCAGGCTACTATTCCTACAGTTATGAGTTTGTGAGCAAACTTATGATCATCAATGTTTCAGAAGAAACCGGAACCATGTCAATTCATGGTGAGGTGAACCACTCAACGTTTTACAACGGCGACGACCAGCGTTCATACTTCAACAACTACAACATCCGAAGGTCGATTTTCATGGGCGATTTCATCTATGCTGTTTCGGCTCAAGGCGTGACAGTCACGAATCTGACATCGATGGATGAAACCCTCGCAGTTTCTCTTGACTATCAAGAGGTGTGCTATGGCTGCTATGATGATCGCCTCGAAGAAGATGAAGGCGAGACAGACTCCGATCGGCCACAAGAGGCTGAAAGCTCACCAGATCGTTCCTGAGCGTGACCTCATATGACGATCACCGTTGCCGTGGTAGGTTGTGGGCGTTGGGGGTCTGTGCACCTTGCTTCGTTGGCAGAAATGAAATCATCGGGACAGGTTGATCGAGTGATTGCCTGCGACGTAGACGAGACAGCATTGAACAATGTGATTCATGCCGATGCAACATATTCATCGGTGGATGAAATGGTTGGAGCGGAGCAACCCAATTTAGCAATCATCGCCACGCCAAACCCGACCCATTACCCACTCGGCATGGCGTTACTGAAAAACGACCTCAACCTTCTCATCGAGAAACCATTTGCCCCAAACCCAGATGCAGCCGCAACCCTCATTCAAGAAGCAATCAATTCTGGGTGCACGGTTTCATCAGGCCACCTCTTACGACACCATCCAGGGTTTCAACAAGCAAAACACATCCTTCTTTCTGGCGAAATTGGCGAAACAACACAAGCAAAATACATCCGGAAAACGGTGCGTTCCAAGCCGAGCTGGATGGGTGTTGTCGAGGGCCTCGCCTCTCATGGCATAGATGCTTTAGACTATTTTTTCCCCCAGCAATTTGAGTTTTCTTCACCCCATGTTATCGAGCAAGGAACCGACCACCTCCACCTCGAAATTCGCCCATCATTGCGCACCACCTCCTCTTTGACCAAGGGGTGTATTGAAGTGGCCTGGGGGGCTGAAAAAGAAGAACGCACCCTTCAAATGATTGGGACAAAGGGGAATGTTGAGGTAGATTTTGGTCAACACCAAACCATATCGGTCAATGGAGAACAACGTCTCCTCAATAATCAAACCACTCCATTGATCGCTCAAATACAAACTGCACTCCATCGAAAAGAGATGAGTGTCGAATTAAGCCAGTCGTTGATCAATACAACCATGAATGTGGCTATGACCAAAACCGCTCTGAGTTTAGGAAAGTGAGCGTTCGCATTGCGAGTATTCAAGAATTAAACCCGTCTGGAAGGACACATGGGCCTCCCATATTCGACCGTACAACGCATGTTCCTCGGCAGCCTTGTGATTGCGGGACTCACATGGTTGACTCAAGACAATTACACCGACGCAGCCTATGTGTTGATTGCACTTAATTGCTTAATCGCCATTGTATGGGGCCTTTCTGAGCGTGAAATGACGTTTAGCCACCTCGGCATGAACCAAGCTGGAATTTTGACGGTTGCCGCATTTATTGGATCCATTGCACTCTTTGCTGAAGTTAGCATTCGTGTGTGGGACTTTCCAACCACGGGATCTTACGTTCTCTCCCTCTTTTTCGTTGGCTCATTCTGGTGGACGAGCGCCTTAATCCAACCAGAGAACAACTGACCGACTCAACACGCTCGTTCTTCTGGGCCATGCGTGCGAAGGGTGAAAGGCCTCGGCCACTAACACGGACCGATTGACATGGCGAAGTATGGCGACCACCCCCCTCTCCCACAACGTCTGGAAGAACTTTTGATGGAAGATGTCCATACAGTGTTCATCAAGGCAGATTGCCCTCCAAGGGTCAAGCGAGGTTCGATTGGCCAACTTCGTTTAGTCGATGTCGAGGAGGCAGATGACGGGCAGTGGGACACCCTCAGAATGGAATCTCTCCAAGAAGAACTGGTTGGTCTTGTCGACGAACATCGCCACCGAAGTGATTGTTTTCTTGAAATTGATCGCAAAGGTTGCCAAGTCATCCAACTCGGAGATCTACGAATTTCATGTGCGTGGCCACCCTTTGCAGACGCCAGAGAAATCACGATTGTTCGCCCAGTCGCCAAACTCTCTCTTGGCGACTATGAACTGGATCAGCGCCTTGTTGACCGATTAGCCGATCACCACCGAGGCGTGTTTATTTGCGGCCGACCCGGCTCTGGTAAAACAACACTCGCTCAAGCGATTGCAGAGTATCTCGATACCGATGTTGGGGCTATGGTCAAAACAATGGAGGCTCCACGGGACCTGCAACTCGCCGATCGCATTACTCAGTACGCGCCGCTGGAGGGAGATTTAGAGAAAACAGCGGAAATCATCTTCTTGGTGCGTCCAGATTTTGTCATTTTCGATGAAGTCCGACGGGCCAGAGATTTCGAAATTTTTGCCGATGTTCGCTTGGCGGGCGTGGGGCTGCTCGG
>DUIP01000120.1 GCA_013330285.1 Candidatus Poseidoniaceae archaeon | reverse complement strand
GGACCGCTACACTAAGGGACTGTTGTTTTGGCGAATCGCCTTTCCCTCTTCAATTCAGCGGTTCGATGAAGTGGCGTCAACAGTGACCTTATCATTCGATGCTAACGAAGCGAAACAAGACCTTCGAAACTGCGCTGAGCATGAGAATAATCATGAACGAACCAAGTGCCCATTTGGCCCAAGGTCGTTCTTTCTTTTCAGGTGGCCAAGGATCAATACCGAGGCGCTCTGCCTCGCGAACGAGTTCCGCTAATTCAGCGAGTTCTTCTTCCACCGATTGCGCCGCCATGGGTTTTCCAATACACGCCGCTACAAGACCTTCGCGCTTCCAAGAGTATGCAAAGCCTTGAAGCCGGGGCGTTCGAGCCCAAATCATGAGTGAGGTCCCCGACGGTGTTACGCTCGCCTCGTTGGAACGCCGACCGCCTCGTCCAACCGCGACCATGACCATGACGCGAGACGGGCCTGATGGGGTCGAAGTGCTGCTTGGCCTCCGTTCGCCCACCATGCGAGCCTTTCCTTCATACTGGGCGTTTCCCGGTGGCGGCGTGTCAAGCGTCGATGCTGCTGCAGTTGAACAACTCCAAGGGCTTGAAGGGCCACAATCGAAGACAATCGCCTGTATTCTGAGGGAAATGAGCGAAGAGTTGGGCCTTGCTCCATCGAGCGAGGGATTGGTAGCCATCGCACCAGAGGTCCGTGCAGAAATCATTGCTGACAAAACACGGTACCTTCAGCTTGCTTTGGAGGGGCATGTTCCCCATGACCGAAGCAAATTGAAGGTGCTCTGTCATCGTATTACCCCTCCATTTGGACCAGTCCAGTTTGACAATGCCTTCCTTCACATTCATGCTGGTGAAGCAAACGGCATGCCTGAAATTGATTTGGAGCCGCAAACAGAGTTTACAGAGATCATGTGGGCCAAGCCGAGCACGATATTGGAACGCTGGTCGAGGCATGAAATCAAAGTGGCACCGCCTGTTGTGACGTTGCTCATGGAGATCAATCGTGTCCTTCAACGCACGAAGGGACGGATGGAAGAGGCGGCGAGCGACATCGCAAGTCGTCTCCCAGGTCGACGATCAATTCTCTTTGCTCATGGCGTGGAAGTGGTACCTGTCAAAACAGCCACCTTACCACCTGCTGACCATACCAATGCTTACCTTGTCGGCGATCCGCACGGCGATTTTATCCTCGTTGACCCTGCTGCTCACCTACGAGAAGGGATGGAAGATTTAGCGACGGCTGTCGAACGGCATCAGGGCAACCTTGTCGCCCTCTTATTCACCCATTCGCATGGTGACCATATTGGCGACATGGGTCTGCTTCGAGAGGCTTTTGATGTCCCAGTTTGGGGGAGTCAACATACCAACAAGAGCGTCAAATGTGATCGGATTTTGAACGATGGTGAGCAACTTACGCTCGGTTCAACAACTTGGGAGGTCCTGATTACACCAGGTCATCATCCGGGCCATGTCTGCTTGTTAAGCGAGGCTGGGCTGATTGCCGGAGACATGGTTGCAGGTATTGGAACAATCTTGATTCCTCCTTATTCGGGCGATATGGCAGTTTACATTGAGCAACTTGAACGATTGAAACAACGTCAACCGCATTTGTTATTCCCGTCTCATGGACCAGTGATTGCACAACCCACAAAGGTGTTCAATCGGTACATCAGTCATCGTAAGGCAAGGCATCAGAGGGTGCTTGAAGCCGTAGGAAAGGCAGAATCAATTGCCGAAATTGCAGCCTTAGCCTATGCGGATACCCCCGATGCCCATCCCGGCTTAGCCGAAGACCAAACGCTGTCTCACTTGCTAACTCATGAGCGAGATGGCGCAGTTCAAAAATCAAAACATGGTTGGACATTGAGCGAATGATACCGCAGGGTTCATTGAACAAAAGCAATTGGGCAAAAGCATGCCTCGGCGAGTTGTCCTGACAAAAGCAGGAGGGCCAAGCACCCTTGCGGTTGTTCCAATGGAGATGCCAAAGCCAAAGGCGGGTGAAATTCGCATTGAAGTGGCCTATGCAGGAATTAATTTTGCCGACCTCTTGATGAGATTGGGGTTGTATCAACCAAGGCCAAAATACCCGTTCACACCGGGCTATGAGTTGAGCGGTGTTGTCGATGCTGTTGGCGATGGTGTGACTGATTTTTCGATCGGTCAACGGGTTGTTGCTGCTCTACCGAATGGAGGGCAGGCAAGCCATGTCATCGTCAATTCACAACGCGCATTGCACCTTCCTGATGAAGTTGGATTGGACGTTGCTGCATCGATTCCAGTGACCTACTTGACAGCACATCATATGCTTCATCACCTTGGCCATATGACCCAAAATGATGCTGTGCTGATTCACGGAGGAGCAGGAGGCGTTGGAACCGCAGCGTTGCAAATTTGCCAATGGGCTGGCGTTTCGAACGTCTGGGCGACCGCATCTGGTCACAAGAGTTCGACCATCGAAGCCTTTGGAGGCATTGCCATTGACCGGCACAATGAGGATTTTGTTGAAGTCATAAAAAAAGCCACCAACAACGAGGGAGTGGACCATATTCTTGATCCAATTGGAGGCGATAACCTCAGCCGTTCACTCTCAGTTCTCAAAGAAGGAGGGCGGCTTTACACCTACGGCATGTCAGCAGCAGCGCCAACATCAAAGAGAAACCTCATTCGTTCGTACTTGGCATGGCGAAAGACGCCAAAATTCGACCCCCTTCGGTTGATGACACGAAACCGTGGTGTGTTTGGTGTCCACATGGGCACTTGGAAGGATGAAAAAGTAATGCTAAAACAGTTGCAGCGCATCCTCGAAGGCATCAACAGTGGAAGGCTTGCCCCTGTCATCGATTCGGTTTTTGATGCCGAGGATGTTGCGAAGGCACACCAATATATCCATGATGGCAAGAATATTGGAAAGGTCTTACTTCGCTTCAAGTGAGCATTCAAGAAGCGTGAACATAACGCAATGGTGAGGGGAGCACGTGAAAGCAACAATGTCCGGTTTCGATCTTCGCGCAGTGGCGCAAGAGCTGGACGCATTTGCTGGTGCATACGTAAAAAAAGCGTACATGCCTCACTATGAACAAATTGTGCTTCGAATTAATCCAAAAGAGAGTGACCAGTTTGACTTGGTGCTCGTGCGAGGTTCGAGAATATACACCTCTCAAAGGGACCGCCCAATGCCAATGACGCCCCCGCCCTTTGCCATGGTGCTTCGTAAGCACTTGAAGAACGCAAGGATGACTGCAGTGAGGCAGTTAGGATTTGATCGAGTGTTAGGATTTGATTTTGACACGAAGCATGGCACATACCATTTGTACGTCGAAGTGTTCAGAGATGGAAACATCATCCTCACAGATCAAGACGGTGTGATCATCCAACCGTTGACCCATGCCTCATACGCTGGCCGCACACTGAAAAAAGGGGTT
>DUIP01000141.1:1649-4015 GCA_013330285.1 Candidatus Poseidoniaceae archaeon | reverse complement strand
CGTGCGACAAGGGAGTGTTGGAGTTTCGGCGAAGATTGCTTGATGATGTTTCCACCATCACTCGATGCTTTTGGAATTTCAATAAGTTGGATGCCCAACGTCTTGCAAAGCGGTTGGATGCAATCTTCAACTTCTGAGGATGCCGCACGGGCGGTGTTTCCGGGGTAGTATGCAATCTTGACAGCCATAACAACGCCTCAGAACCTCTGATCAATTTCGTTGAAGAGACTCACAACTTCGTGGTGGGCCTCGACCTTCCTGTTGATCATGTTTGGAATTTTACCAACACCCGCTGGTGGCGCAAGAAGGGCCTGAAGGCTCCGAATAGGCGGGGCGCCTGTGCGTGTGAAGCCGAGGAACATTCGAGCAGAGACACCATCGAAGATGTTGCTCAAGAGGCCAACTGGCCCGAGCACCTGGCGGTAAAGGGTGGTTTCGTTGACATTACCACTCCACTTTACACTGCGACCGTACCACTTGACAAGTCGTCCATGTGGTCCAGTGTAATTGGTGGTGTTGAGCAAGTGGCTGCGAGCTGAATTGAGGGCCTTTGATGCAGTTCGTCCTTCTGCACCATAGCGAGCAATGGAAGCCATATCGGCTTCAGCCCAAACACCGTCTTCGCCATCGAGGATCTTGGCAATCGAAGCACGTTGATCTTCCCCGGTTCGAGGGTCAAGGCTGCGAGTCCAGTGCTGGAGGAGCACACCCGGACCTTTGTATGAACGGCTGAATGGCACGGTATCAGACATAGCGTGCAGGAGTTGGTATGACGAGATGTCGGTCATGGCGTGGAGCGTGGTTGCTGTTGCGGAATCCATGGTCCCCATCGGAGTTCCATTGAGGAGGGTTGCGCCTTCACGAGGGTCGGCACGAAGCCAAGGCTTACTCTCACTTCGATTTGCTTCGAACGCAGAGTAATCGACAACAAGGTCGCGCACAACTGGATAACCGGGGAGAGGTTCCACCTTCAATTCGCCACCTTCGCCAACGAGATCGCTGATGTTTGCAAGGTCGGCAAGAACGACCCTTCCGTTGACACGAACGCCAGTGGTTGCGGCACCATTGCCGGTTCCTCGACGGAATGAAAAGCTTCCATCAACATCGTGTTGAATCGCTACTAGAAGGTCTTCAACGGTGGCATGACCAGGAACGGCACAGGCAATTGTATCCCATCCAGATTCATTTGCACTTGGGCAATACCTGAACAAGGAAAGGGTGATTGAAAGGTCTTCTTTGGCGATCACACCAGGTGCAAAGTCACCGTCTGCAACTTCGTCAGATGTGCCTGAGCCATATTCAATCATTTCATCGAGGAGAACTTCTTGCAGCGTACCAGATTCGTCAACGCAAGCAATCTTTGGCAGTGCTTGAGCGATCCATTGAGCCCAAGGCGTGTCAAAATCGACATCGCACAGCACAATGTCGTGCACTCGAGTCGCTCCGAGTTCGACGTACTTGTCATCCCAGTCGGTTCCTGCTTTGCAGAATTCATCGTACGATGAGTCGCCGATTGCGCAGACGCTAAAGTGGACATTCGAAAGGGAGGGGTTTCCACTGTTCACTGTGTTCCATAGAGTTTCGGCGTTGTCTGGCATTTCACCTTCGCCCCATGTCGAGGTGATGATCAGGGTCCGTGCATGAGTGCCAAGTTTGGATGCATCAAATCCGTCCATGTCATAAACGGTAGGAATCAGACCATAGTCAGCAGCGAGTTTTGCTGTTTTGTCAGCAAGGCCAGCAGCGTTTCCAGTCTGGGATCCAAAGAAGATGGCAAGGCTTCGGTCGCCACCCATGAGGGCTTGGAATGCTTCAGAACCACCAGTTGCGACTGCCGCAGCGGGTGCTGCTTCAACTGCTACTTCTGCTGCAGGAGCAGCTTCGACAGGAGCAGGTGCTCCGTCAGTAACCAGTTCAAATTTAATGACTTCAACAGGGCATGCCTCGGCTGCTTCGAGAATCATATCGCCGTATTCAGCGCCAAGGTTTCCAACCATGGGCGAGCCACCTTCATTTCGATCGAACTTGCCGTCAGTACGAACTGCAGCGAGGATTTGTGATGTGTCATCGACCACTTCGAAGACTTCAGGGCAGATGTCTTGGCACGCGTCACAAGTAATGCAATCCTCGTCAATCCACACCTTTGCCACAATGGTCATGCAAATCACCCGTACTTACGTCGGTCGTAAGCAAACTTCCCCACCATAGAGGGGCCTTTCAAGGTTCGTACTTGTTTCGCTCAAAACAAGGCGACTCTGACGATTGATTCATCAAGCCAAAAAGGCATACTGCTCGTAAATCGAAAAGAAATGTCTTCTTTTCTGAACATCACATTTGGAAGTCGCCCATGCCACCCATACCGCCCA
>DUIP01000141.1:0-1419 GCA_013330285.1 Candidatus Poseidoniaceae archaeon | reverse complement strand
CATCAAGCCAAAAAGGCATACTGCTCGTAAATCGAAAAGAAATGTCTTCTTTTCTGAACATCACATTTGGAAGTCGCCCATGCCACCCATGCCGCCCATCTCATCGCCCATAGATACACCCTTGGAGGAAATGACATCATCGATGCGTAGAATCATAATCGCAGTCTCTGTTGCAGATTGAATCGCTTGCTCAACAACACGCATTGGTTCGACGACGTTGGCTTCCTTCATGTCGACAACGCCACCCTCGTAGACATTGATGCCTGCATGAGAATGCCCGTCTGCGTGTGCTTTTCGTAGTTCAATCAAGGTGGTGACTGGATCAAGACCTGCATTTTCAGCAAGAGTTCTTGGAATGATTTCAAGAGCGGAAGCAAAGGCTTCGATGGCCATTTGCTCACGGCCGCCGACAGTTTCTGCATAGGTTCGCAAGTCCCTTGAAAGGGCTGCTAGAACGCTACCGCCACCGGTGAGCACCGCACCATCTTCCCAGGCGACTGAGACGACACCAACTGCGTCGTCGAATGCTCGGCGAATTTCGTCAACAACGTGTTCTGTTCCACCACGGAGAAGAACTGAAACTGATTTTGCCTCTGGACAGCCAGTGATGAAGGTCATATCGGATTCGCCAATCTTTCGCTCCTCAACCTTGGCTGCATGACCAAGGTCATCGCTTGTGAGGTCATCCAAATTGGTGACAATACGTCCGCTTGTTGCCTTTGACAACGCTTCCATATCCGACTTCTTTGCTCGGCGAACAGCAAAGATACCTGCCTTGGCCATGTAATGTTGAGCGAGTTCATCGATGCCTTTCTGGCAGACAAGCACTGTAGCGCCTGCAGCCTGGATTTTCTCGACGAGTCCACGGATGTAGTTTTCTTCCTCTTCAAGGAAAAGAGCGAGTTGACTGGGGTCAGTGATCTGAATCTTGGCGTCAACCTCCGTTTTCTTGACTTCGATTGCAGAGTTCACAAGAGCGATTTTAGCATCAGATATGCTTCGTGGCATTCCAGCATGGACCCGTTCCTTGTCGAGGAGGATACCATCGATGAGGGTTGAATCTTTGATGGAACCACCTTGTCGCTTTTCGACTTTGATGTCACCCAAATCCACAATGCGTTCATCGTCTTCAATAACGCCAACGGCGTTGACCGAGCGAACACAGATATCTGCCATGAAACTCTTGACGGCTCCAGCGGATTTGCCTGTGAGTGCGGTCTTTGCGACTTCGGTGAGAACAGCATCGTCGTTATCCGTTGCAATACCATGCCCTTCCAACAACTCAACTGCCTTTTCTGCAGCAAGTCTGAACCCTTCACAAATCACGGTTGGGTGCACATTCTGCTCAATGAGGTCTTCACTTCGCTTGAGCAATTCACCAGAGAGGACAACCGCAGAAGTGGTTCCGTCATAGCAGTG
>DUIP01000129.1 GCA_013330285.1 Candidatus Poseidoniaceae archaeon | reverse complement strand
TGGCCGTCGACGGCAACAAGATAGCCCGAAACACCAGACCAACGCGCAATCCAATGGGTCGCTTTCCCGTTCGAATCAAAGCCCTTCATGTGGGCTTCGACAGCGTCGCCTTCAAGGCACCAACGTTCGTTTCCTTGTTCATCAAATGAACAAACAGACCCTGATTCGTCCGCAAGGGCCCACCCATGTTCAAAACAATCCAGTGATTCAATCCCGTGTTCTCGGACGAGGATGACTTCAGAAGAATGATTTGAAACAGTCCCATTTGCATGGCCAAATAAGAGGCGTTGTTCGCATGCAGAACCGCTGGTCACCGGCGAGTCTGCAGCTTCTTTTTGGTGCTCTAAAGCACCATCTGCATCAAGTGTTGCGAACCCACACTTTGGCCTTCCAAGGCCAAGCCAAACTGAGTCTTGGTGGGCGAGCATGGTCCAAGGGCGCTCATCCATTCTGTTGACCCATAACTGGTCACCGTTGAGATCAAATGCCCATACTGCAGATTCGATGAAGTCGTTGTGTTCAATGTCATACACAGAAGAAACCGCATAGACAATGTCTTGGAAAAGCAGCGTAGAGTCTGCACTTCCTTCGAGTGCATGAGACCATCGGACATCACCTGTGCTCCGTTCAAGGCACACAAGATGAAGCCCTGCAGTGGCAATGATGCAATCTTCACCCAGTGCTAAGTCGTTAATTCGGTCATTTAATTGAGCACTCCACAAAAGATCGCCTTTCTCATCCCAACGCTTGAGCGTACCATTCCATCCACCGACAAGAACCGAGTCATCCTCTTCCAGTGCTACGGATGCGACCGCTTCACCAAGCGAGCGAGTCATCCATGTACAAGCGAGGAGGTCCATGCCGTGCTGTTGAACGATGTCATCTTAACTTGGATGGTTGAGATGCTTCAAAAGGAGCCAAGTTCGCCTTGATGGCGCGGGTCGGTCAGTGGAATACGTGGGCGTGGAACTGCAAATGTCAGCCCTAAGGCAACCAAGCCAAACAGGCATGCAGAATAGTAGTGCCCCATACCAAAAAAGGACAATACCGCCGCTGTTCGTAGCACGAGCAACGATCCACTTCGCAGCGCCCAAATCGTGAAGCTTGCCGCGATAATCGAGAGGCCGATGAACCCCATACCGATGGTGATGTAGAGGCTTGCGGCTCCAGGATCCATGAGTGGGTGGTCCATTTGACCAGGCGTCATGTCAATGTTTCGAATCTCGCACTCATCCGCCCCGTTAGAGCATGGTGCTGCTGCAAATTCTTCCTCAGAAGGCACTGTGAAATCAATGTCTGTGAATCCAATGGGTTCGATGGCCGCAGGTGGAGAAAGCAAAACGCGATTGGCAAAGACATCGCGTTTACCATCCCTTTCAACGATGATATCAACACGAGCCAATCCCGGATCTAAACGTTCGAATTCAAATTCGCCTTGACTTCCAGTTCTCATTTCAGAATAATTCCATACACCATCTTCATCCCACGACACATACACTGTGGCGTTGATCAGAGCCTCACCGTTGTGATCACTGACCGAACCTCGGAAGGTTGCAGTCTCATCTGGAGCGTTCATGGACAAGCGATAAACAAACTCATCTGGGCGTACAAGGCCCGAGTCTGCTGAGGCATAATCGAGGCCGTTGAGGAATCCAAGCATGCAAATAAACAGCACAAAAATGCCAATCGCCTTGCCCATAGGATGGAGATTCGGGTCTTCAATCGTAAGGACAGCGTTCGAAGTAGAGAACATCAATTCCGACGTTGGCTCTGCTAAGCCTGTGAGTTCGTCGAGGTAGTCTTCGCCGTTCTCCTTGGCGACAGCGACTTCCTCTTCGCCCGCCTCGCCCATACAATGGGGAGGAGGTGGTCCTACTTGACCTCAATGCGGCCCTTAGAATGGGCTACAAGTCGTGCTAAGGCTTGTTCATGAATCCAAACCGTCATCGCAATTGTACCGTTTTCAGAGCGTTTTGTTTCGGTGACAAGGCCTGCATCATACACGTCCGAAACATAGCCCTCGATGCCTCTTGGACTCTGTTCGGAAGCCGCTAAAAGAAGAAGGTTGACCTGTGGGCCAAACAGATGGAAGAGGATCGCATCCTTGAGTTTCTGTATACCTCGCCCAGTATGCGATGAAACGATGTAGGGCTCTGGTAGACCGAGTGCAGACACTGTGGCAATCGCCTCCTCAACCTGCTGGTCAGAAGCCCGGTCAGCTTTGGTAAGAACGGTCATCACGTGATTCTTGAGGGAGTGTGCATCGTTTTGCCATGGAAATTCTTCATCGATGTCCTCGCCATAAAACCGTGTAAACACCTCTTGCCTCGAGGTGAACAACTTCCGTTCGAGTTCGACTGGATCATCGCTGACATCGGCGAGGATCAACAGCAAGTCCGCCTCCAAGGCTTCGGCGAGCGTCGCTCGAAAGGCATCGAGGGTCGCTGATGGCAGGTGATCGATGAACCCAATGGTGTCTGCGAGCAAGACACGGGGGCTTGCTTCCATCCGCCCTAGGGTTGTTTCAAGCGTAGAAAACAACTTATCCTCAACAAGAACTTCCTTACCTGATAAATTGAGAAATAGACTTGATTTGCCAGCGTTTGTATATCCTGCCAAGCCAACCGTCATCGCACCACTGCGGGAGCGTTGGCGACGGCGTTCAGATTGTGCACCTGCGTGTTTTTGCTGACGCTTTCTCAAGTGAGTTAATTCCCGGTTGATGTTCGCAATCGATGCTTGGAGCGCAGTCATTCCGCCACCACCGTATCCGGCGCGCTCGCCGGTTGTTGATTGATTGGCAAGCTCCCTCAAGACTGTCCGGTCGGATTGTAAGCGGGCGATTCTGACTTGTGTTCTCGCTTCAATGGACCCTGCATGGGATGTGAAAAGAGAGAGCAGTAATCGTACTCGGTCCCATACCTCAACCTTGACACCGTCGCTCACGCCAACAAGTTGCCTCGGTGTAGCGTTGGTGTGGAGAAGCACAAGATCGACGTTGGCCCAAGGGTGGCCTTTGGTTCGGGTAGCAAGTTCATCAGCCACATCCTGAAGGCGACCCTTTCCAAAAAATCCACGCGCGTCCTCTTGGCCGGGTTGATGTAATGTCTCGATAATGGTGATGCCCATTGTTGCGACGAGGGCGATGAATTCGGTGGCGTCTTCTTTGCCTCTCAAGAGGAGAATGGCTTGACGGCCCTCGTGATTGGTGCGAGCCTCACCAAGTGTTACGCCACCTGTGCCGGCCAAAACAAATGGGTCCTCATCACCCTTGGCCATGACAAGGCGTTGAGTCATCGTCATAAGAGTCCACCTCAACCACAAGGCATGAACGAAGGTCATACGGTGACGGTCGAGTGGTCCGGTGACCCTTCGCTTGGTACCGTCTACCTCGCTGCAGCATCACGCCCACACTGCAAGGCTTCACTTTCTGAAAAGGACGGTCAAGCCCACCTGATTGTTCGAGTTCATCACCACTCGCTTCAAGAATTGCGGGACATTGTGGATGAGATGATGGTTGCATTGGCCGACATCGAGGGCGAATAATCAATCTGTCAAATCCAAAATGACTGGCGCATGGTCTGAAACATCCAGTCCGCCCTGGCGCTCAATACGTATCGATTTCACCCGCTTGGCCGCAGCATCATTGAGGAGAAAGTAATCGATGCGCCATCCTCGATCTTTGATTCTGGCTTGGCCACGATTTGACCACCATGAGAAGATCTTCTCACCATCGCCAACCTGTTGGCGAAACACATCATGCCATCCGTCGTTGAGTACTTCAGAAAACCAAGCTCGTTCATGTGGAAGAAAACCGCTGGATTTGGCATTACCTTTTGGATTCCAAATATCATCTTCAGTATGTGCGATGTTCAGATCGCCGCACACGATAACCGGTGTTGAGACTTCAAGATAAGGACGTATGAACTCTCGCCATTCCTCCATCCATGCTTCCTTGAAGGCTTGCCGTTCTTCTTTGTTCGACCCACTTGGCAGATAGGTGTTGATGCAGGTCAATTCACCATGCTTGGTGACGAGCACTCTCCCTTCTGAATCATCACCGTCAATGATGCCTCCTTTGCCCGTGCTCGTGGCATCGGTTTTCAATCGACTCAGCGTGGTCACGCCCGAGTACCCTTTCTTTTCAGCAGCATGAAGATGAACCTCATACCCTTCTGGCCAGTTCCAATCCTTTGGCAATTGTTCAGGAAGGCATCGTACCTCTTGGAGCATCCACACATCGGCATCAATGGAATCAAAATAACCATCAATGCCTTTTCGAATCGCTGCACGGATTCCGTTGACGTTCCAAGAAACAAAGCGCATGTAGGCTCCTTATGCCGCCGGTGAATAAGCATTCAATGCATGGCTTTTGCAATAAGCCGCCCAGCTTTACGACCCGAGGCGACCGCTCCATCTGCCAAACTGTGCTCTGACTCAACCCAAGCGCCCGCCAAAAGAACGCCATGCTCAGCGAAGGAGAGTTGGGTCAATTCTTCTGATGGAAGTTCGTGAAGTGTAATTTTACTTTGCCGGCCCTCTTGAATAATGTGTTCTCGCCAACCCAAAGCTCGCTCGTCGAGGAAGGCTTCGAGAGCAGAGAGTCGCTGCTCGGCTGATTCAAACCGCGTGGTGCCGGCATCTTGTGGCAATCCGCCAACGGCGACAGCCGCAAGGTGTGAGCCTTCCAAACCAAGGCGTGGTTGAATGGCAAAATAGTCAAGAATGGCCATCGATCGTTCAATATCGACAACTGCATGGTGTTCTTGGAATGGTTTCGAATCGAGGCCGAGTTCAACGACTGATGCAGTGGTTCGTTGGATCGTGGTGAATTTTTGGGATGCTGTTTCATCCATACTTGAAACAAGTTTGCGGGCTGTCTTGGAACCGCATGCAAGAATGATCACATCAGTTTCGATCATTCGCCCGTCGGAAAGATGCGCAATGCCGGGCTCTATTCGAGTGACTTCGAGCCCACATTCGATGAACACACCAACTTCATCAAGCGCTGCTGCCATTCGACCAACTAAACCGGCCCAACCTTCGTTGCTGACCAAGAGTTGGGATTTATTCAGTGCAGAACGTCGTTTTTCATCTGTTTTTGGTGAGCCCCATGTGGAAAGAAAATCTGTGCCTTGGACAATTGGATGGGTCTGATCATTCATCTTCAAGGCCCGTTTGTTCAAAGCAGCGGTGCGCACATCGCCCGTCGGGCGGATGAGGCCGTGACCAAGAACCTCGCATCGATGAGGTCGCAAAGGTTGAGTCGCAAGCCGAACTCGACTCAATTTCTTGGTGATGGAATGAAGTGGGCCGTTTTTCAACAGGAGGTGTGGGCCATAGCCCATAGCGAATCCATCGAGAGGTTGTGTCGTGGCCCGACCTCCAACCCTCGGGGCTCGCTCGAGGGCCACAACATGATGGCCGGCAGATGTCGCTTCGAGCGCTGCCGAAAGGCCTGCAAGACCTCCTCCAACAATCAGCACCCTGGCCATGGATGGTCCAATCGGTGTTAGGCCATCAACCCATTCACGACTGAATCGGTGCGGCATGTTCATGGTTGTTCGACCAACACACACGAAATCATAGGCGATGTGCAATGGACGAACGACCCCTCATCATCGATGTTGTTGACAATGGAGGACAGTGGACGCATCGCGAGTGGCG
>DUIP01000151.1 GCA_013330285.1 Candidatus Poseidoniaceae archaeon | reverse complement strand
GTCGATGTGGCCACCCAAAGGCTGTGAGAATTGGTGTTATCTTCGGTGGATTTGACCTGCATCTCCCAACCGTCAAGCATTCCGTCTGCATCAGTGTCGTTGATGAGTGGGTTGGTTGGGTTCTGGAATGGACGTGGCACGAAGAGAACTTCATTGCCGTCGATGAGGCTATCGTTGTCTGTGTCAGAGTTGTTAGCGTGTGTAAGGAAATTATCCTTACCAGCAATGACCTCTTCTCCATCTTCTAATCCATCGTTGTCGGTATCGAACATGCATGGGCTTGTGAAGTAAGCAACCCCTTCCCAAGAGAATCCTGCGAGAGCTTCAGTTTGGTCACCAAGACCGTCACCGTCGGTGTCGGGGTTTGACGCATTGGAGCCGCCAGTGCAGACGGTTGCGAATTCTGTGTAATCGGACAGACCGTCTTCATCTGTGTCAAAGAGTCCTGGATCCGAAGTGACCCACGTTCGTACAACACCGTTGTTCACGACCAGAATTTCCCAGCCCATGACTTCAATGCCGTCGATCAGTCCATCACCGTCAGTGTCAGGATTGAGTGGATCTGTGGAACGGCCGTCAATAATGCCATCACCGTCACGGTCACGAGCATTGTACTCCATCAAGTTGGTGAATTGTTCTTCAGGTTCGACAATTTCCATCCACGTGAAAAGACGAGACTCAACCGCCATTCCCAGCGAAACGTGAATTTCATAGACATAGCCTGAAACTGGAGCCACCATAGGAATAGTTTGCTTGTTACCACCTGCGAGAGTAATCTGCGCTCGTGCAACTGTTGAATTGACGTCAACCCATTGGTCTTCCACGACGTCAATGCCGATCACAACTGCCGTGAATTCGAGGGTTTCGTATCGCACAGCACCATCGCCATCTGCATCCCAGCCATCGTGGTCAGGATCAAGATCGCCATTGGCTCCGTCCCGTGGGTGAAGACCGTTTGTGGACTCCCAACCATCAGGCATACCATCAAGGTCGGTGTCCATGCGCCATGGAGAAGTGAAGTTCGTTGGACCAAAGATGTTCGCTACTTGGTATTCTTCGTAGTTGTTCATTCCATCTTCGTCCCAGTCGCCATAGCCATCAGATGCGTTTGCAGGATTCAAAGTCTCGAGTGCGTTGTTGTTTGGTTGATCAAGAACATTCGAATAGCAGAATTCGAATCCGTCAGGCATTCCGTCTCCATCGGTGTCCCAATCAGAAGGTCCGTTGAGGAGCCCATCACCGTCCATGTCCATCATGAACCAGGAACGGTCTTGGTCTTGGAATGGCGCTGTTCGAGTGACCGATTCCAGCAGTGGGATGTTGCAGTTTTCTCCAACACCGACAAAGAGTCCAACGGATACGTTTGAAACTTCAACAATGTCGTCGATTAAGTCCATGTCCGAATCACGTGCAGTTGGGTTTGTTCCGAATGATTCTTCCTCAAAGTTTGCGAGGCCATCGTCATCGGTGTCAAGGACCATGTCGCACGAATGTGCTCCCAGCGAATTGGCAAGATCGTCCCAATCTGCAACATCGCCTTCGC
This sequence comes from Candidatus Poseidoniaceae archaeon, assembly GCA_013330285.1. GTDB lineage: Archaea > Thermoplasmatota > Poseidoniia > Poseidoniales > Poseidoniaceae > MGIIa-L1 > MGIIa-L1 sp8160u. The sequence continues at coordinate 2,725 of DUIP01000151.1, read as the reverse complement.
CATTGAATCGTGTCGAAAGGGTGTCCTCCATAGCCTGGTCGAGGAGCAAGCAATCCCAGTTTCCGTTGAGCGGGTCGAAGAGGGTGACATCGCCACCTGGAGTTTGAACGGTCATGGTGTAAAGTGACTCCCAACGGTCGTTAAGGCCATCATTATCGGTATCAGAGCGTTGTGGGTCCGTTCCCAGTTCTTCCTCAATTTTGTTGATCAAACCATCGCGGTCAGGATCTCCATTTGGCCCTTGGCTTGGATCGGGCCAGGAATCTGTTTCGTTGGCGATGTTGGCGTCATCAGTGTCAGCTTCGCCCGGATCTTGAAGCAAGTCTTCAGATTCACCGTTGTCCAGAGGATTGAGACCGTGATCGACTTCCCAACCATCACTCATACCGTCTTTGTCGGTATCGGGATCATCAGGGTCTGTACCGTATTGAGTGTTTTCGAGGACATCCGATAGCCCATCACCATCAGTATCGATTGCAATTCCTAATGCAGTACCAGTACCAAACAAATCGTCTTCTGCAGCGCTCTCATAACCACCGATGCCTTCACTGGTTTGGAAGTAGCCAGAAAGACCTACGAAAATGGACCCGAAAATCAAAGTCGAAACAATAGCAGCGTAGGCCATTTGGTTGTGATTTAGCGACATCAAGAACACCCAGCACATCTGTGCAAGTTTCTCGACTCCATGTCGTGGTTATAGTCCTTAACCATAAATGGGCAGAATTATGATACGAACAATCCAAGATTCGTACCACTAATCTTCAATGTAATTCAGCCTTGAATCGACTTCCAGCACCCATGTATCTGATGATTTTGTTAATTTGAATTTGGACGTTCGGCCGTGACCTCGCTCCCACATGGCAACAAGCCATCCTGTGAGGAAGGGAAGGACCGGTGAATCTTCGAGCGCAAAGCGAACACCATGATCGGTGCCGAGTGACTCGATGGAGAGGGGGGCGCCCCAGCCAAATGGCTTGAGGTAATGATTGGCAAGTGATGCCCAACTGGCGATATTTTCGATGTAGATCGGTTGCTCGCTGCCATTAACGAGATGGGACATTGACGCTGAAATCATGAGAAAAACAGTCCGTGAGCCTGATGTGATATCAGGTGTCGACCATGCATCAACCTGCTCTGTTGTCAATGAGTGTTGATAGGCACGGCATGTGTGGAAGAGCCTCGAAAAGGCATCCATTGGCAGCAAACAGACAGATTCTCCAGAGATCGACCAACCCTCATTGGCCCATGTGAAGTCAGAAAATACGTCGACTTGTTCCAATCCCAATTTGGGAGTTGAACCCCAAGGTAATGAGGGGACCTCAGGTGCAGGTGGTAATGTTGAAGCATCCTGAGTCCAATCGAACTGAATCAGACGTTGGCCAGTTTGCCTCCATTCCAATTTATAGCGCTGGGCATTGATTTGTTCCTTCGTAGCAAGAGCAAATCCAGCAATGATCGGGGCAAACAGCAACGAAGTCGCGGTTTGGTGTTTTGAATCTATAACGCCCCACCCGTAGCGTTTCCAGCGGGAATCAATGATACCACTTTGACGTCTCTTTTTCAGAAATCGTCCACCTAACAGAAAACCAGAACGGCGCAATAGAAATTCTTCCTGATCAGCACAGGCATTCATTAATTTCCTCCCAAGCGGAGTTTGACACGTTGCTTCAAATGCATGCCACCAGGCGTAGAGGTCGGTCGTTTTCCATACAATCCAAGATCCGCCATAGCCATCGAGGATTTGGCCATTGGCCATATGAAATTCAGCTGTGAGATCATTGACCAGTGCATGAGCAGTTTGGTTTGATCCAGTATCCATTGGACTCACTCAAAATGGGTAGCCAGTATCCTCTTCTTCGTTGAAACAATAACGAATAATTTGATGATCCGCCTTGAGTGCTTTGACATCGTCTTTCACCGATTGAGGATCTTCGTTCTTGATGAGGACACGAGCATACAACCGTGCCACTTCTTCCATTTCTCTGGGACCCATACCGACTCGGGTTAACTCTTGAACCCCAAGACGGAGACCAGAAGGCGTCAGGGCCTTGGTGTCTCCAGGTAGCATGTTCATGTTGGTGATAATGCCTGCATCTTCAAGCAGTTTTGCAGCTTTCGCACCCGCACCGGAATCGGTGGAGCCATGTCGAGTCAAGACTTGGTGCGAGGCAGTGTAGCCACGGCTTTCCGCAAGGACATCGAACCCTTCAGCAGCAAGAGCACTTGCGAAATGTTTTGCGTTCGTTACAATATCCTTCGCATAGGCAGCCCCGTATTCTTCGAACTCTGCCAATGCAATCACTTTTCCAGCAACGTGATGCAAATGATATGAAGAGCAAACACCTGGAAATATAGCATTGTTGAGCCGCTTTTGGAAGGCTGGATCTTCGCTGCTCGAGAGAAGGAATCCCCCTTGAGGACCGGGGAAGGTTTTGTGGGACGAACCTGTCATGACATCTGCACCTTCCCTCAATGGGTCTTGGAACATACCACCTGCAATCAGGCCAAGCACATGCGCTCCATCGTACATCACCTTCGCCCCAACTTCATGAGCAGCGTCAGCAATTTCTTTCAAAGGCGTTGGGAACAAAAAGACCGATTGTCCGATCAGTGCCACCTTGGGCTCCAGTTCACGAATCAAAGCGCAGGCACCATCGATGTCTGGTTCCATGCGGTCTTCATTCCATGGATACGTCGATAAATTGAGATCACGAAGCCCAACTGC
>DUIP01000100.1 GCA_013330285.1 Candidatus Poseidoniaceae archaeon | reverse complement strand
GGTCTGCAAATCCCCCTTTAGGGGGATGGAAACAGCAACCTTCTTGAAGGCCACAACGCTGACGAGAGGTTTGAGCATCCATGTTACAACGTGCGCTGGCCGGATTGTATCGCCTTGATGGCGTTCAACAAGCCATGTTGTTCGATGACAGTGGTTCTCTATTGGCGAGCGTTGGCGATGAGGGCGCAATACCACCAGTCGATCATGCAGTGGACGTCCTATCCGCTGCTCTCGAAGCGGCAGATGCTCTTGGATTGGGAGCAATCTACGAGGTTTGGTGTGAAGGGAAGGAACGTACAATGATTGACGTGGCGTCCCCAACACGGGTTGTAGCATTGTCCGGTTCTGGCGGCCGCTTGGCACGCTGGCGTCATGCCATTGATAGAGATCGAAGGATCTTTGCCACCACCCCACAGTGAGTTGATGAAATGTTTACACTACCACAAGGAACACCAGTTGAAGGCGCAATTTCTGTCGAGGCTGGTGCGATTCAATCATTCGACCACGGCGTCATCAGCACATGGATTGGCCGAAGAAAAACGCCAGCAGGGCACCGGCTGGTTCGAGCAGGCCGTGTTGTTGGTTGGCTTGCAGAATCCGGGAAAGGCAAACTTTTGCTTGCAGGAAAGGAAGCTCGCCTGAGGCTCGAGGAACTTGAGGCGAAGGAACATTGCCGTCACATCGCAGGATCATATTCGCTCGCCGGTCTTGGAAGTGTGGCAGAAACAATCCCTGAAGCGTTTGAGCATCAAGCAGACCGCCAGGGACTCCTGCCTCGTGGCGACGCTGTTGTTCGTCTTCTCGCCAGAGATTTGTCTTCCGTGCTACGGGCTGTTGTGGAGCGCGATACCGTTCGTGGCGCCGTTGCTATCGATCAAGGTATGCTCATCGACAGCGTTGGCGACTTGCCCAATTCTCCAGAAATGTTGGCACAAGAAATCCATTCCACACTTGAATCCATGAACATCAGCGTGCTCGATGAGGATGGCGTCAGTAATGGAAGTCATTGGACGATGCACCATGAAGATGGCTCGCTTCTCTTAGCCAAAGCCGGTGACGTGTCATTGGGTGTGTGGACCGAGGCGAATACCAACCATGCGCGATTGATTTCTGCAGTGGCTGCAGTTCTTGATGGGGAAGTTGGAGCCATTGGCGCAGCCGGTGGTCCAATTCCTGATGGCTTTGTCCTTCGTGAAGGCCGAGGTGGTCCGGATGCAATCTTGTCCATGCTCACCGCTGGCGTCAAGGAACAGGTCACTGGCCATCTTCAATCCGGTCAATCCTCGACATCCGTTTCGGTGTTGCTGGCACGAGGTGTGCCTGTGGGTGTTTCCGCTCCCGAGGGACAGTCCCTCGAAGAGGCCATGCTGACCTTCACAGATTCCACTCGCCTCTTGAAGTTGCACCGACTCCCTGCAGGAAGCATCATTTCAAGAGAATCCGGCACAGTTGAAGAATTCAAGCTTGATGATTTCCATGATTTGCTTGTGACGCTCCGGACTCGTTCGGAGAGCCGCAGGGCCACCCTCAAGGCAAAACTGAACGATTTGTTTGGCTTTGAAATTGGAATGGAACAATTGCGCAAGAGTCGAGCCAGGGCTACATTTTCAGAAACTGTTGATGTTGTGAGCGGTGGTTTGCCCGGCGATACGGCCCAACCCTTGGCTGTGGATGCTGGATTACGTCGGCGTCTAGAAACTGCAGATCATCGAATTGATGAATTGGAGAAGGAAAAGGCCGCTCTTCAAAGTCACTTGGATTCCTCAATTGCAGCAGCAAATGCTGCACAAATCATAGCAAGAGAAGCCACTGAAACCCGTACGGAATCAACGACCTCTCTTGAGGAGGCTCACAGCCAATTTAGCACAATGCAAATTGAATTGGCGCAAGCCAAGGCATTAACAGAGCAAGCAGAAAATCGAGCAGAGCGTCTGGTTCGTCGAGTCAATGAACTTGAACATCAAGTCTCAGTGCGGGCTGCAGAGTTGGCCAAAGCACTCGGGGATGCATCCTCCAGCGAATCGCTTCGTACAGCGATCGAAGACATGTCGCTCAAGGAAGCAGAACTCAATGCAGAACTCGACACTCACAGCCAACAATTGGCAACGATACGGCAACAAACAGAGGACGATGAGCGTCGCCTTCAAGTTCTTCAGGAACAGGTTGCTGCAACACGAGAACGCCACGCTCGAGCTCAAGCCGAAGTCCTCCTGCTCGATGAGAAAGTCAAAACAAATACCGCGGAACTTGCCGCTATCGAGGCAGAGGCGAAGGCGAGCCGTCGCCGGGCTGAAGAAGATCGTGACCGCTTAGCTGCGGATGAGGCGAGGCAAGCCCAAGTTCAAGCAGAGTTGCGAGAACTGATGCAAGAACGCCGTCAAATTCTACGCGAATTGGGTGACCTTGGTGCACGTCGTGGTCATTCTGAAGCAGAACTTGCTTCATTGATCGAGCGAGCAGAAGCCTTGTCAGATGCCCATGAAGCGGCAGTGACGGATATTCAGGAAGCTGAGCGCCTACGGGCGAGGCTCGCGGAAGAACCACTCGCCCAAGCCTTGCTTGATGATGCTGCCACCTTTGACGGCCTTGGCCCTGTCCTCGAACGGCTCGAACATGCCCGGGCTTTGGGGTACTCTGTGACCTTACTCGACCGGGCTGTTGAGCGTGGCCTTCAAGTGATTCAATCCACAGTGGACCATGTCGCAGCCACACCACGGCATCTTTTGTCAAGCGAAGTCATGACCTTGCTCGAACGTCAAGTGCCGCAAACCGCAGGGGCAGTTCGAGGGCTCGCACGCTGGTCGGTTCAACAGCGGCTGGAACACCAACTTGGTGAAACTGTAGGGCATGTCGTCATCGATTTGGAACACCTTCTCGAAGATTATGACCGTTCGATCACCATGCTTCGTCGATTGAGAAATGTGCTCGAGCAACTGGTTCGATTGGGTGCTCCGCCAGAGGAAGTGGAAGCCCTGCTCAACAATTGCACTCGCCCAGAAGCATTACCGAGCATTGCTCAGGCGACTCGAAAACTGATTCAAGTCGCATTGGATGATATCTATCTTGAGGCGGACCAAAGGGATGCAGGAGAGGCTGTAGCCTTGGAAGACACGGCTCGTGTGCTTGAGGAACTCATCACACAACTCGATGCATCTGGTCTTGCAGACGGAGTACCAAGAGGTATGCTCTGGGAATTCCAGCGCGATGGCCTGCTCCCATATGAGCGAGAATCCGTTCCAGCCTCTCAGCGCACCCCCGTCGAGACCGAAATGGTTGCAACCATGGAATCGTCTCTTGCCGGTGAAGTACCAGTCTCGCTCGATGCAACTCCAGAACATTCATCCTCCAATGAAGATGGCTGGGAATCAATGCCTGTTCCAGTTGATGATGCTGTAGAATCAGAGGCCACAACTCAAGTCCATGCTGAGCCAATTCCAGTCGTCTCGATGGATGGCGAAGGTAGCGATGAACGAGCCGCCTTAGAAGCTGAGTTAGCACAACTCGACGCTTCTTGGGAGCACCGAAAAGAACCGGTCGTTGAAGTGAAAGTAGATCCCGCACTTGCGGCATTGGAAGCACGACTCTCTGGATTGGATCTTTGAGGTGGTTGAATGTCAGAAGAGGCTACGACACTCATGGCTCGCGATGAATCTCCTGGTCGTGCCTATCCAATGGTTCTCGAGCGCCTTTTGTTTGTCGCTGCTGTTGTTGGGTTTGTTGTCCTTCAACCAAGTGCAATGGATGCCATCGATTCTCCAGCATGGCTCTCGTTCATTGTGGGCTGGTGTGGCTTACCCATTGGGCTCATGCTGTTTACCGAATTCCTTGGACGCGTATTACAACGTGTCTGGTAAATTACCAATTAGAGATCAACGACGTCTTTCGTCGCTGCAACTGGTGCAGCCTGATTTTCACCACGGATGGTGTTGACAAGTCCCCATACACGTTCCCAAGGGACAAAGAACCTCAACAAAGCCATGATGCTCAAAAACATCAGTGCCGAAATCACCAAGCCGTAGGTGAGTGATAATTCAATGGATTCAGAGACTTGTCCAGCCCATTGACTTCCAGTTGATCCTTCGACGATGTCGAGCAGAACGCTGTGGAATCCAAGGGCGACCATTGTTGCGATTCCGGTCAGGCCAAGGAAGCCAAAGGTGTGCTTCAGATGTGTGTTCAGCACGTTGTCCATTTGTCGAACATATTCCGGGTCTCGCTTGCACGACTCAGGAAGCCGATATGCATACTCAAGGTATCGAATGACACCATATGAGGACTCTTGGAACACCATGATGAGCACGGCAATCATGATCAGAGCGAACTGTTCATTGGTGACCAGCATCAATCCAAACAGTCCAATGGTCGGTTCGGTAAATTGCGTCTCCACCGTTGTCAGCGCATCCCCATACGAGCCTAATTGTCCGTTGATGAGCGGGAACGCTAGGATGGCGTGGATACCAAGGAACAGCAGGGTGAAACCAATCGACCATGCAATTGAACGGCGAGATAAGCCCCAAATTCCACGGGTGCCCATGATGACAGGTAGCAGGTACATGAACAAAATCATCAACGACAAAATCATCAGCAGTGGCCATTCTAGGGTTGAAAGTTCTGCTTGATCTGGAAGACGTAGGTCGAAACTGGTGAGCATGCCAAAGCCCCACGATACGACCAGTCTTCCAATCAACATGACAATCAATGTGATGATGAAACCAAGTTTGATTCTCTGCTGGGTTTTTGGTGTTTGGAAGGCGAGCAGCGCCATGCTTCCACCAAGTGTAAGCCCAAGTACAAGTGGAACTGAGAATCGCCCAAGACCAGAGCTTCCCTCACCGGTAAGGAAGTCCCCAATTGGAAGCTGCTGTCCAATCAAGACCTCGATTGTATCAAACAGCATGGTGTGGTCAATTGAGCCAACAACATAGGTCGATACGACTTCAAGGTACATCCCGACAAGAGCGACGGTTGCGATGATTTGCAGAGCCAAAATTTGCCATTGCTTTCTCAACAATTTGAGATGAAGCGTTCTCGGACGGTAATCTCCACCAACGGTGACGTCTTTTTGGAGGCCAACATCATCTGCCATGCTTAGTACCCCCTTACCTGCATCAATGCTTGAGAAAGGTCCATGTCGGGCATCCAATCAATGACTTGCGCTCCTGAACCAGCGAGTGTGGTGAGTCTGTTTTGACGCTCAAGTTTGAGCACTTCGTAGGACATACGTGGGATCCTGCTGACCAAGCGTTCAAAGTCGATGCTCGATGGCGATAAGACGGTCACTTCGTGACCTCTGCCGACCAAATCTCTTACGGCAGCAGGGACGGTTCCGTCGCCTTCACACGAGGAGATGATGAACACCGGGCTGCCTCGACTGAAACGGCCACTGAGGGAGTTGGTCACGGCTTGAAGTGGCATTGCACCCTTTGGCGAGACTCCAGCAAGGGCGCTCAGGATTTTGAAGTACTGCTTGTCACCGGTATCTGGTGGTAGGTAGGAGAGCTTTTCATCGAAAATGGCCAGAGCAACGGAGTCCCGTCGCTTGAGGAAGAAGGCAGCAAGGCTGGCTGCAGAAACGGTTCCCATTTCGAGCGGGTTCTTGAGCACGGTTCCGATTCGAGAAATATCTCGACTGTCCAGCAATAAATACAGGTCAGTCACCGCATCTCGACACTTTTCGTTGACCATCAACTCTCCAGTTCGGGCGAAAGCCTTCCAATTGATGTTCTTGAACGGGTCGCCGGGGACATATTCGCGAAGTGAGTAAAATTCGGAACCCTGTCCAGGTGTTCGGAGTGTTGTCGCTCCAGTGTACATTTTTGGAGTGCGAGATCGAAGGAACGCTTCCTCGACTTCCTTGATTTGTGGGAAAATCACGATGTCACTGTGGTGATCGACATACATTTCATCGACACCGAGATTGAAGGTATTGCGTGAACGGAGCGAAACAGGCCCGATGGAATAGTGTCCTCGTAATGGGCATCGCAGTACGTAGCGGATTCGCGCACTTTCACCTGGCTTTAGGTTGAGTCGCATTTGATTGAGGCCACTCCGTAATTTCATCTCATGGGGAATATTATCGTACACTTCGAGCAACTGGGTGTTCCTATTGGAACGGTTCGTGACAAGCAATTCGACATACAAGTCATCGCCTTTGTAGAGGTTGTCTGCAGAAAGTGTTCGCTGAACCTCGACTTCGCCGTGGCCTGAAATCCACGAATTAACCACGATGAAGGCAACGAAGGTCAACCCTAAGATCATCATTTGAAGGTTGGAAATCATCATCCCGATGAGCACCAGAGCGATCCCTCCAGTGAATGTGAATGATGCCTTACGTGTCCACATGATCTCACCTCAGGTTCTGCCCCACGCTTTGATTCTCTTCACCACAGCCACGGTTTGTTCTAATGAGTACTTGCTGGGTTCAATAGCGAACTTCGCAAGCACAGGGTCATTGATGAGGGCAACAAGATCCTTTGCCGGCATGGCATGGAACTCTTCACGAGTGAGGCCGTTTTGATTGCGAACCTTCGAGAGGAACACCTGTCGGATTTTCTCGCTCTTCGCGTAGTATGTGTAGCGATTAGCATCACCAAACCCGTAGTAAATGATGCTGAAGACGTGGCGCCATGGCTCGGGATCTCGCTTCTTGAGCAGAACGGCTTCAAAGGTCACGAACAGCACCAAGAAGAGCAGGAGCATGGCAAGGCCTTCTCCGGTAAAGTACACCAGAAGGAAGTAGATGGTGTTGTATGAATCCGCTAGAAGTGCGTTTTGAGGGTGCCTCGATTCATCGAAGATGACCATGGCGGTTGGCGAAGGTTGCCCCGCTTCGTCAGGTTCTGTCGACATCAATGCCTCAGCAATGAAATCCATAGCCCACTTTCGGTTGTCATTTTCAGGGATTGTTTTGTTGGTTGGGCCATATTCACCATCGTTGAAACCTTCGTAGTCGTACATGGCGTTGATTAATGCAGAACCATCCGCCATGAAGACAATCCGGCCACCGTCGTTTGGATCACACGTG
>DUIP01000081.1:2166-8673 GCA_013330285.1 Candidatus Poseidoniaceae archaeon | reverse complement strand
ATGAGAACCAACTTTTCTCATTTCTGCGAAGGCTACAAGTCTGCCATTGTCGTATATTGTTGTGCAAAAACCAGCGAGAGCCTGCTTTTCTTTTCGTTCGCTCCTTGGTGGGCGAACCTCCAACTCAGAAGTGAGCATCGACCTGAGCCAGACACAATCCTCCATGTCGGGAACTAACTGGGAATGCCTAAAGGGATTCTGCCGGTTCAAAGCTTCGTCGAATCCTACGTAGTTTCGTGGTTGAAGGAACATGTGTGTAGGCGACCACATTGATGCTGGCAGCTTTGACCTTTTTCGACGCCCATAATGATTCAAAGCCAAGCATAGAACAGTCCTTCAAGCCCTCTGGGAGGAGTTGAACCTCGATGGTCTCAGCGGATTTCTGAATGGCACAGAAGGCAGTGATGTCAGGATGCATTTGCATCACTGCTCTGCGAATGAAGTCGGGGACAATCTTCTCATACCCCTCTTCGTTTTCCTTTTGGAGGTAGAAGACATCGTCTTGGCGACCCATGACTGCCTCGATCGATTGCCTTGCGTCACCGCATTTGCATTGGTGTTGTGATGCCACGAGGATGTCATTGAGTCGATAGCGTATAATCGGCTGGGTTTTTCTCTTGAAATCCGTGATGATTGGGTGGAACCAACGCTTTTCTTCATCCACCCATTCTTTCTGAATCACCATCATCCCCTCATTGAGATGTAAGGTCCCATATTCGCATGTTGCAGCAATTTCCCCCTCCGTCGAGGAGTAAAACTGGTGGACTATGGTGCCAAAATGGGTTTCAATGATTTCACGATCAATGTCGTCCAGCACTTCCGCTGAGGAAATAATTCGTCGCGGTTTGAGTGTGGTCTTCTCATCCGCAAGGTACCTCAAGACGCTCGGTGGTCCGATGAGAACGTCCACTTGGTCGCGTAGAAGTTGTTCGTGAATCTCAGCAAGAGGGAGCATCAAATCGTAAAAGCAGAATTGTATTTTTTTGGAACCAATCGATTCGAAGGTGTTTGAATTTGCTCGCAAGATCAATCCAATCTTGTGCCGTCCCAATATTGAACCACCAAGTCCACGCTTGAGCATGAACCCTGCCCACCCTGTTTGTTCTGCCTCACTGATGAAGTGCATGCCCCTTGAACCACTTGTTCCGGATGAATATCCAATTGAATAGGGTCCAATCTTGGGCGAGAAATCTCTACTTTTTTCAGCCCTTGCTGCGAGGATTCGAGCCTCTTCGACGTTCAACCTGACCGTGAGGAAATCATCTAAATTTTCCATCATGATGTTCTTATCGATCAGCGGGAAGCTCTGCCACTGCTCATTGTCAAAGCCTTGCCAATGCCTTGCGTAGAACGGGGAACGGTCTCGAACATAGGCAATGTGTTTCCGTATGCCTTTCTTTTGACGTTTCAAAATCTGTTGGCGTGATTTGAATTTCCTTGGTGTGCTGAGGTAGCGCATCAAGGTGCCAATTTTACTCATTTGAGTTCCTCCACACCTTGCTCAAATGTCATTTCAGGATTCCATTGGAGTGCTTCTTGTGCTCCAGAGATGTCCAATCGAAGGGTTTGCGTGATTTGCCTTAGCCCATACGGCGTCAATCGTGGCTCCCATGGTTTCCCTGGGATCAGCGATGCAATGGCGACTGAACTGTATGCAAAGAAGGCGACAAGGAATGTTGGAACTGAACGCCGTTTCATGCCTTTGCCATGCCTCTGTGAATACGCTTTGAGGATGTCCTCAAATCGCCTCGGATCACCGTTTGAAATATTGTAGAATTTCCCCCATGCCTCATCTTCAGCGACGAGTGCCGCCTCCACAGCATCGAGGAAATTGTTCAGGCATGTGACGTCCATCAACGCATCGCCTTTCCCAACAATGGTGTATTTGTCTTTGCTGACAAGTCGATTTAATCGCGGTAAGAGGGTTTGGTCACCAATTCCGAAGACGGCTCTTGGTCGTAATCCAATCCATGCCTTCGTCGGCATGGTTGCTGCGAGGCATTCTGCATCGTACTTGCTCGCTCCATAGGGGTGCTTTGGTCTCTTTAGGGGTGTTTCATCACCGTGAAGGATCGTTTCGTTATTACCATCAAACACCGAGGCAGAGGACACCACAATCACTCGGGCCCCTGAATTCCCCACAGCTTTGAAGACATGCTCTAAACCTCTCACGTTCGTCGAAAAAAACTGGCTTTTCCTGCCAAAAGGAGCAGCATAGGCGGCACAATGGACAATGACATCCACGTTGTTGGTATGGGATTTTAGCGCCTCAAGATCAAGAAGATCGCATCGGTACACTTGAAGTCCGTTTGCTTTGAGGTGCTCTATTTTTTGTTGCGATCTTCCGATGCCCTTGACAGAATGGCCTTTTGTTGTGAGGCGCTGCATCACTGCTGAGCCAAGTGAGCCGGTTGCTCCAGTGACGAGGATGTTCAAGCACTCACCCCTTGGCTTGGCAAAAGTGAGATACGTCTCCACATCAGAACAAACGCTGTTGGCCATGCTAAAGCAATGAACCAAGCGAGCCACACCGGTAGAGATGGTGGGCCTGCTACATCCACCGGAATCTCAGTGAACGCAGCCACACCATCGACTTCAAGCCAAATTTCAATGGTTTGGTCACCAGCATAGGGGAAGTTGACCTGGGATTCCCACAGACCATAGCCTCCTGGGTTTTCAAACAGCGTCTTCATCTTGACTTCACCACGTTCATCGGGGTAAACAAGGGTCAACCAAACATCATCAATCACTGTAGATTCATTTTCGGCTGGGAGAATGCTGACTTCAACGACCGTCTTCGCCTTCGGTGGCCACATCATGAATTCAACCCAAACGTAGGTGTCATTGACGTCAATCAAATAGCGCATAGGCGCATCAAAACCATCGCCTTCTTCACTCAAATGGATGGCATGGGCGCTTGCTAATGGGGCGCTCATACAAAGAAGCACCAGCATGAGTACGACCAGGGAAACGGACTTCTTTTTTCGAACAGGCTTCACACCTTGGCTTGCAGTTCGTAGAGCTAACCTTTCGATGGCTGGTCCAAAACCCTGAGTGATCGGCCAAATCAACCACAAGATTGCTGCACTAAGAAGAACTGAAAGCACCGTGTTCAAAATGCCAACTTCAACTGGGGTGTGTTCGATAAATGTGGGGAGCCAAGCCACATCGACTGCCAAAACGAGTGGAATCAAGATCTTTTTTTCAGTGATTGAGGTGAATTTCGAGACAAAGAACACTGCAGGGAAAAGCAACCAAGGCAGGCAATTTGCCGCATAGGTGGTGTGGGGTGCTCCTGGCCTCAGCACATGCTCTTCGGTCATGAACGAGGTGACCAAGAACGGTACAAGCACTAAGAAAAGGACTTGCGAACCAAGCATAACGCCGGAGAGGCGCAACACCCCGTGCTTTCCAAGCCAGCGTTCGCCAAGTGGTAGAAAGGTCATCAAGACCGCACCTGCAAAGACAAAATGCAAAATGAGTTGGAAATCAAAGACATCAAGGGTCGATACCCGAGGGTCAAGGAAATTAGCGAACGCCAGATGGAAGTGATAGACAAGCGCCCAAAGTGTTCCCAGCACAATGATATTGATCCAGTGAGGTGTTTGCTCCTTCATTTTGTGCTTAAGTTCGAGTGCGAGCACCAAGGTGGCTGCTTCAACAAGCATTCCACCGGCAAAAGTCCACACATGTGGTGGGGTAATGATCGTCGTGTCGACGCCATAACTTGCATGCCAATAGTCATCAAATAGCCCTCCAATGGTGAGGGTAAACATGCCTGTGCACATCATCCAGATGCTTGCCGGGGCGTACAATGGGCCCAATTTGAAATCTGAACTCACTTTTTGTGGCTTGTAGAAACTGTTCCAAATGAGGTATCCACCTAAGAACACAGCCGTTGGTAGAATGCCTGCGAAAATCATCAAATGAGGAGGCGTGAGCAGTTTGTCCCTTCCTACGTCGGTATGCCATTGTAAATCAACAGCCAGTCCAAACCTTGCTACAATGTGATAGACGCAGAGCACGATGAGGAAGGTCAGGAGAAATAGATCCTCCTTCGACCTCCGTACAGTCATGCTCATCGCTCCCAGTGGGCCGATGTAGTCTTACCTGTTCTGTCGACAATTCGATGGGTAAAGGCATCGGTTTTACCATCCAGCCGTTGGTGGAATGCATGCATATGCTCTCCCGACAACCAGTTCTGATGGCCTGAAAATTCAAGCTCAGTTTCATGCACTGGCTGAGGTTGGTATTCGCCATATTCAATCGAAACATTGGCCTTTTTGTTGGTATCGAAATGCGATGCAATCACTCGTTCTGGGACGGCCTTTGTCTCATCAAATGAAACCCTTTCAAGACGAGGACCATTACCTTCCAGTGCAAGAATGGCAACGAAGCAATGTGGTGTGTGGGGCCATTCAGTTTGTTTGTTAGGGCGCTCATCACCAACACATAAGATCGCATATTTCCCATTGAATTGTGGTAAGAGATCGGCAATTGCATCGAGGGCGACATGAGCGCTACAACTCCCATCGCTGACATCGAAAGCAAAGCAGTGAGAACTCTCTTGAGTGAGTGTTGTGCATTTGATGTTCAACGCACCTTGAAGGTGTGTTGCAAATGCTGGCTCAGTCCGGAAATGCTGCCTGTAAATCCCGCTGTGCACAATAAGCGCAATATCATTCAAATCAATCGAAGCTTCCTCCATGGCAGAGGTTGCCAAGTTCACGCTGGTCTTGAGTAAACGGCCTTTGCCCAGAGGGCTGGCTTTCCATGAACGCATCACGACCATCCTTCAACCCCCTTAGGTAGATGAAAATGCAAAGCGAGCATAGCAAGACCAGAGCCAAACGACACCAATATCGCTGTATCATCTTCCTTGAGGTGGCCGGCTTCACGGGACATTTCAAGAAGAACACCATGACTTGTCGAGGCGGTATTGCCGATGTCTTTGCTGTCATTGTGAAGGAATTTAATGGAACCAACCGAATCCTCAGCAATCTTTGCGCCTTTCTTGACTGCCTTTGGTGTGGTTGGGTGAGAATAGACGTGATCAATTGAACTCCATTCTAACTCCATATGCTTCATGGATCGCTGTAAAAACTCACTCAGGTTATCAAGCACACCCAATTGCAACTGCTTGGCCTTCGTTCTCATTCGTGGTCCAGGGCGTTCACGTGACGCCTCACCTATGCAGTGATTGTTGTATTGAGCAAATGTGAATGGTTCACTGAAGGTCATTCGCTTGGCATCCTTGCTTGGACCAACAACGTATGCTGCAGCACCATCGCCAACGGTCATCGAAGCAATCGCTTTGCTGTGCAACCAGAGATTCTTGCTCTTTGCTTCATCAATTAATGATGTGATGTGTTCTCCTGAAACGATGAGCGCATGACGTATTTTTCCCGCCTTGATCTTGGCTTCTGCAATCATCAATGACGTCATCATGCTCGAGCAAGCATTAGCGACATCGAAGGTTTGTGCGCCGTATATGCCAAGATGTTCAGCGATCGATGTTGCAAAACTTGGCGAAATATGTTGGTGAAGTTCAGGCGAAAGTTGGCTCACTGAACAACTGATGACAAGATCAATTTCCTCGCGCGGAATTCCGCAGCGTTCAAGCGCCTTTTGACCAGCCTTGAGTGCAAGTTCGAGGCTTCCTTCATCTTCAGCAGCCTCTCTATGAGCATTGATTCCAGTCAATCGCTTGAATTCGATTGAAGCTGGGAGGTCGCCCAACTTTGCGAACGATTCTGTCAGAATCTCCTTTTCTGGTAGATACCCCGCAAAGGATAGGATTTGCGCATGCGTGCCCCCGGCTACCATGGCGAAGAATACTCTATTGTGACTAAAAAGGTTCAACCGGTCAACAGCGGACTGAACCAATTTATGCCTTCATTCCCATTGCTTCTTTCGATGTTTTTTGATGCAGTGGTTCTTCGATAGCAGTGAGTAACATGATGAGATTTGAACACATCAGAAGGGCCAACATCACCTCGAAGATGAGATCATTCATGCGGAAGAAGGTAAAGTAGGATGCGACAAGAAGGGTGGATGCAAGCAAATTGAGTCTGTAGCCCCAAAGTTTCTGATCACTGATGAAGCCAAGGCCAATGGTACCTGCGATGCCAATACAAAAGACGATCAATCTGTCTGTATATGTCCCGTTTAATTCCATCAACAGGTACTGGATGTAAATGGTGAAAAGAAGAATGCCATGAACCACAATGTGGAGGTTGGATATTCGATATTTCCCTTGAACAGGGGCCTCAATTTTAACGCCCATCCAGCGGAAAATAGGAATTAAATTACCCCAGAATACATTGGTGGTTCCAAGTGGTTGATCGGTTCCAAATTGTACCGGAGTATGTTCTTCTTCCCTTTGGAATGTACCAAACATTTTGTCCCATAGCACAAGCGTACCTCCGAAATTCTTGTCGATGTAAATCTCCTGCCTGCCGTGATGAACTCGGTGATGAGAAGGTGTGATCATGATGTGTTCCAAGA
>DUIP01000081.1:0-1781 GCA_013330285.1 Candidatus Poseidoniaceae archaeon | reverse complement strand
CTTGCAACGAGAACGAAAATTTCTGTCGGTATGCCTGCAATAGCCATGAAGCTGTAGAATGGAAGGGCTGAGATTGAAGAAAACCACGCGTTTCGGATGCCGAGGGAGAGGTTGAAATGTTCACCTTCATGATGCACATTGTGCAGGGCCCACAACACAGGGAATTTGTGGTGCATGCGATGGAACCAATAGAATCCAAAGTCCCAACAAATGAAGGCAATAGCGACCGTTGCCCAGTAAGGGACGCCTTCAAACAGCCTGAACGGTGAATGAAGCCAAATGTAGTAGTATCCAACGATTTCAAAACCACGGAAGATCCACATGATGAGGTGGCCAGAATTGAGATTGTAAATCATCTCCTTCCAAGGAACTTGTTTTTTCCTTGCGAATTTCGTATACAATCCTTCTGAGAGCATTAACGTGATGAGTATGGTGTTGACCGCCACCAATTCACTTGAAATGTCCATCGTACCACCATCCGTGCATCAAGAGGTCTGCATTCCTATGCTTCACACTGGATACTTTGAGTGTTGTGCCGGCCAAAGTCGATTCATACTCATTGTCAAATGAGATGCTGCTTCACTCTTCTTCATTCCAGAACTCAAATTTTTCTTCCTTTTCTTCTTCGATGAATCCAAGGTCATCCAAGTGGGATTCGAAATCAGGGAGGCTGTGCTTCCAGCCTCCGGGTAGTTTCGTATTGTCGTCGATGATCTTCAACATGCGTTCTTGCCATGCTTTGGGTTTTCGTTGCATGATGTACATGTAGAGGACAGAGGTTCGAATGTCTTCAGAAATCACCACATAGCCAGTCGACGCCTCAAAATTCATTGCTCTTAAGAGATTGAAGGCAGGACGGTTGACTCTTCTAAAAATACGACGACTGAACCTCATTCCAATAAGGACTGTTGCGAAAATCATCAGGGTGGTGAGGCAAAATCCACCCCAGCCTTGTTCGACAAAACGGTTCGAAAAGAGCACTTCGAGCAAGAGGATTGGGACGGTTGTTGCCATGAACAAGAAACTCTCTGAGACCGGAGGTTTCCGCATCTTCAATTCGATAGCGCCCCAGCCATTGTGGTGTCGCTCCCAAGGCTTGAAAAATTCACGTTCATCTTGCATTGATGCTGACAAGACCATGCCGTGTAATTGACTGATCTTGGCATATTGCTGCCCACTCACGTCCATGTTTTCGTCTGTGATGGCCTCGAGTCGGTATCTAGCCTCTGTGTAAAGGCCCATGTCTGCGAGCAATGTTGCCTGTTCAACAAGCGGCGTCACTTCTGTAGGCATATGATGTCGCAACTGTTGCCACCATGCCAATGATTCATCCAAAAGACCGAGTTCATCACTCAACAGTCTTCCACCAAGGAACCACATCGCCGTGCGATCAGGATCGATAGCGATGATTTTTTTGACGGCGGATAAGGACTGAGCCGCTTGCTTCAAGGTCGGCTTTTCACCCTTAGGGGGCAGTGCAGCTTCTGCACACAGTTGCCAAGCATCAACATGGAGCGGATCTGCTTTGGCTGCTAGGCGTGCTGAAGCATATGCTTGCTCAAGGTCGCCCTCGTCATACGCTTCGACTGCATCGAGGTAGTGATCTTCAGCACTCATTTGAAACACCCTTTTGGTTCCGAGTTCAATCTTCTTTGTCCCTGCCCATCAAGTCACGAGGTGGCCGGTTGTGAGCATGGCCTGAACCCTTGCCGCGGGCCTTTCGGAATTCACGAGGTTCACGGCGAGGGGGTCGCCGATCATCGCCACCTCTTCGGTCGCCA
>DUIP01000101.1:6025-8526 GCA_013330285.1 Candidatus Poseidoniaceae archaeon | reverse complement strand
AGTTAGGGGGTATATGACGCTGTGTTTTTCGTTCATCCTATCTAAATGGGTCACTGATTGGAAGTTTTGGCATCATTCATTGTTGCCGAACTTGAGCTTATCCTCGGCGGTTGATCTGTGAATTGGCCCATATTTAGTTTGTAAAATCACTGAGAAAATCCCAAATCAGTTGATAGGTACTGGTTCCGTCAACTTCGTCCGGCCAGGTATGTTCATGCAATTCGAGGCCATAATGTTCTATTCTGGTCTCCCCGAAACAACCCTCATGAACGATGTGCTCTACGAAGAAATCTGCGTTGACTTCGTCTGATTCACAATTTGCTCGAACGGCCCAAGCATCAATCATGCCGGGAACGCTGCTCATCGTACCAACGCCTTCATGCTCACCATCTTTCCAATCCCAGTCGTCATCATAATCAATGATGTAATCCAACTTACCATGAATATGCATCACGGCCATACTGCCCACTAAGTCGCATGTTTCTGGGTCAACGGGCATCGTTCCGGCGAAGGACGCTACCGCAGCGAATCGATGATTCAACTGACAAGCTATCTCGTAGGTGTACATGGAACCCAACGAGTAGCCAATAGCATAGATTCGTTCTTCATCGATGCAATAGACATTGGAAAGTTCATCCACAATCGCTTCAGCGTAATCGTTGTCTTCGGTTGAAGTTGCAGCAGTGTTCAGGAACCACTCACCTTCGGCCGCGGTTCGATCATCTTCAGCAATAGCATAGGCCATGATGAATTTCTCTTGTTCTCCTAATTGGTCAAATTCACTCTGCTGCTGAAAATCCTCTTCTGAACCTCCTCCACCATGGAAGGCAAGGATGAGGGCCAATTTTGTACCAGCTTCTGAATTTGGGGCGGATAATCGAAACAACCGTTCTTCGTTGTTGACAGTGATTGCAATCATCGATTGAGTCAAGATTTCAGAAGGTTCTGAACATGGATCATCGACGTCTTGCAATTCCTGTACGGGTTGAATCTCTTCTGCTACGTCACTCCCCATGCACCCAGCGAGGGGTGAGACGAGTAAAAGGCAGGAAACAAAAAGCAAAGACAATCGGTCCAATGTAGTCACCGCTGGTCATTCTGAATTATCCTTTAGCCATCAAAGTTATTGGTGTTTGTATTATCAATTTGAAAAGAATCATACCCCGTCTTGCTTTAGAAAAACCATGAACGATATGTTTGCCATCGTGCCTGCTTCTGCACTGATCCTCCTTGTTGCCCTACGAAAAATTGCAATTCCAATCAAGTTTAATGAAGAAATCTTTGGTGAAATTCACCCCGATGAAGTCCACAATTCCGCAACCATGCGTATGTTGATGGGTGCAGGATTTGGCAGTGTTGGATTGATGGGTCTCATCCTCGGCTTTTCATTTGAAGCAGGTCCTCAAACAGAGGCTTTGCTCTACGCTATGGCTGCCGCATTTGCTTTGATTCTTGGCACCCTTTTGTTCGCTAAACAACGAGGCTACCTCCATGAAATGCCAACGGCACCGATGGTGATTTTCCCAGGGTTAATCGCTCTATGCCTTGCTGGTGCTTTGATTTGAATTCAATGCCCATCACGCTTCTTCAATTCGAATGAGTCGAGTTGTTCTGAAGCCTTGTAGGATTTTGATGAACCGCTTTGCGTGGAACTTCTCATCGAGTTGAGGATCGCCTGTGTCGATTCGAACAGCAGAGAGTCCAATCAATTTGGAAGGTGTTGCAACGCCGAGGATGTTGTCAAACCCTACAATTCGAAGCACATTTGGCGACAATTGGAGATTGCCTCGACCGATCAAAAAGCCTTGACCGCCCATCGGGGAGAGAAGCAAAAGTGTTGGGCGGGATGCCCCTTCTTCGTCCACATGTCCGGAAAGAACCTCGATCAATTGTTGTTCGTTGAGGTCTGAATGAAGCGTTCTGATGCCGTTGATTTCAGGTCCTTGAACATCAATCCCGAGCAAGGTCAATTCGACATCAACGTGTTCGCCCATTCGACGCAGTGTGCCTCCGCTGCCCCAAACCACCATCAAATCAGGTTGATCTTCAAGCAAGGTTTGGACATGATGTGCAAGCCCTTCAATCGTTTCTACTTCGCTTGACCTCTCGACTTGTTCCTTCGCACCTTGCATGAATCTGGGGCTTGATGGCGTCCACGCCTCGCCATACATACGCACCTTCCAAACACCTTGTTGGTAGACGTCCTCGTCGAGATCCATGACCTCTGTGATGGCGCATCGCAAGTCGCCGAGAATGAAGGCTAACACCACTTCTGCAGCTGCTTTTGGCGTGGTTGCAAAGCAGCCTGAATGCATTTTTACGCCTCCTGGGACGCCAACTAAGGGGATTTCTTGAGCATCATCACCAAGGTGTTCCAGCGCTTTGACGATGTCCCTTGTCGTACCGTCGCCACCTGCGTAAACAATGGCTTCCACCTTCGCATTGACGAGGTCCTTGACAAGGGCCAGTGTGTCCTCATCGCTGGTTGCTTTTGGCGTTGT
>DUIP01000101.1:3951-5599 GCA_013330285.1 Candidatus Poseidoniaceae archaeon | reverse complement strand
GTTTCATTCCTGTTGAGTGAACCTTCTAACAAAACGGAGAGGGCTTCAAGAGCTTGCTTCATTCGAGGTCCTGCCCGATCTTCTGCTCCAGCAGCGCGGGCTTCAGCCGCCCTTCCGTCGCTTCCTTTGAAACCAAGTCTTCCGCCTAGGCCGGCGTCAGGATTGACCACCAAACCGATGCGCATGGTTGCCGGTGGAGGTTCTCCTTCAAGAAGGCCTGTGCGTGAATTACTTTGGCGATGGTCTCAAATGACAACAGTGTTGCAAGGGCCATTATGGAGCATATGCAACGACGAAGGCTTGCCATCCTGACGATGGTTTCTGCAACGACGTTTTGGCTTGTTCTTGGGTATGCGACTTGGATTATGAATGGATGCAGGGCATGGCTGCCTTACATTTCTGATTTTGATTTGTATGAGCCGGGGGACACCATCTTCACAGTTGGTACACTTGCCAGCGGTTTTCTCGTGTTCTGGATCGTCATGGAATTGCACTCAATGAACATGGCTCGGCTCACAGAAAAAGGGCATTCCAACCTATGGCATGGTCTCAATCATCTCGCGGTGTTTCCCGGCCTCGTCGGCGCATTCTCATGCATCAGAATCGGTACCGTGCCTTGGGATACCGATGGTCCAATGCACGGTCATTATGCGATGGATATTTTCTACAACGGCGTGTACTGGTGTTTACTTGTCACCTTTGTATCTGCAAAAATCTGGTGGTCCTCCCCCTCGTTCAAACGAATCCTCTGGTTGAGGCTGGGGGCTGCCCTCAGCGCTGCAATTGGCTTGTACAAGATGATCACGGCACAAATTGCTGTTTGGGGTGATGACTTTGATTGGGATGCGTACAATGCTTCGGCTTCGAACATGCTTGAATTTTGTACACAAGCCCTTGAACCTGCGATCAATACCGGTGCAGCCTGGGAATATGTGTTGGTCGCGGGGATCCTTGGCACCATACTCTCATTTTTACCCGAAGTGACCTTTGTGGAACAGACAAAGACCTCCGAAAGCGAAGAATGAATGCGCCTGAAGGGCGAGCATTGATGTGCAGGATTGGCTTTGACATCGACATGAGCCGTCATAACAAGCAGGCACCATCGCTCGAAGATGCTCTGGCCAAAGGGTTCTCCGAACTCAAAGTCGGTGAAGCAAACCTATCTGAATTGAATCCTCAAGAAGTCGTAAAGGAGCCCCAAGAAGAGCCCATTGTGCGGCCAATTGAGTACAATAAAACATACGAAGCTGTCGAAGATCGTGAGGAATTTGTGGTTTCGCTACCCGCTCAAATGAAAGCAGTGAAATCTGATTCTGCAGATGCCAACGAAGAGACCACCCCGGTAGGTACACAAGCATCGAGCACGATTGGTGATGAATTCGACGTGGAATGGTAAGTCACATACAGGTGCTTATCAATCAAATGCCCTTAGGACAGGTATGGAAGTCTCCCGCCAGTTCCTTCGTATTTTCATCTACATTTTCGGTACCCTTGTTCTTGTGTCCTACATGTACGGGCTTTCCCACGCCTCTGACAAAGAAGCGCTTTGGGGTGGTATTCCTTGGTCACAAGCGAAATTTATCGTTCCGTTCATGTTCTTAGCTGCGTTCGGTTTCTTGATGTATTGGTGGGTTATTCTCTATCAGAG
>DUIP01000101.1:0-3536 GCA_013330285.1 Candidatus Poseidoniaceae archaeon | reverse complement strand
CTTGCGTTTGCCATGTTGGTCATACCCAGCGCACTTTGGCTTGAGGCTACGATTTACCATCTCGATCATGATTACAGTTGGACACCAATCCTCGTCATCGGTGTGTTGGTGCTTGCATCCATTGGAAACATCATGATGGGGCTCTTGGGATATTCGGCTTGGCAAGACGATGTTTCTGGTGGCGGGGCGATGCTTGTCGGATCGATTTTACTCGGTATCCAGTGCATCCTTCTGGATTGTATTTATTGGAATTTGAAATTCCCTTGGTGACAAACGCTTCACTATGGCGTTCTCGTTGAAAATATGAGTGGTGGTTTGATGAGGGAGAAGCAACCCCGTAGGGGTTGAAGGAGCGATTACCATGCCACTCATCAACGTGACTTTGCCAGACGGAACTGTCAACGAATACACCTCAGGAATCACATGTGCTGAGGTCATCACCGATGCACTCGGGCGCAAACACGGTTGTCTTGCAGCTCGTGTTGATGGTGTCGAACGGGACATGGCGACCGAGTTGGAAGAGAACTGTTCTGTCGAGGGTATATTTTCGGAATCAGATGAAGGCATTCACATTCTTCGCCATAGCGCAGCTCACCTTCTCGCACAAGCTGTCACCTCAATCTATCCAAATGCAAAGCCCACCATCGGTCCGGCGATCGATCGAGGATTCTACTACGATTTTGCCATGGAGGCAATTACAGAATCTGATTTGAAACCAATTCAAAAGAAGATGCAGGAATTAGCACGAAAGAACTTCACGGTCGAACGAATCGAACTTTCAGACGAAGAACTTCAGGACCACTTTGCAGACAATCCCTACAAACTCGAAATCATCAACGACAAGATCGAAGACGGCGGTGGCTCAACCATTTACAAACAAGATGATTGGTACGACCTATGCCTTGGTCCTCACGTTCCAAACACCTCTCGCCTCATGCATGTCAAACTTACCAGCGTGTCCTCCGCCTACTGGAGAGGGGACCAAGATCGGGAGCAGTTGGTGCGAATTTATGGCATTGTCGAGCCTTCCAAGGAAGCCCTACGAGCAACTCTAACGCGCCTTGAAGAAGCCAAGAAACGTGACCATCGTAAACTTGGCAAGGATTTGAAATTGTTCCATATCGATGAAGAAGTTGGTCAAGGTTTGATTCTATGGACGCCAAGAGGTGCCATCGTTCGTCAAGAACTTCAGGACTTCATCTCATTCCATCTTCGCCGACAAGGCTATTCTCAAGTGTTTACACCTCACGTTGGTAAACTCGATCTTTACCGGACATCAGGTCATTTCCCGTACTACCAAGACTCACAATACCCGCCAATGGTCGAAAAGGAGTTGATGAAGAAATTGGCAGACGAGGGGTGCACTTGTGGTGAATTATCAAACATGATGAAAGCCGGTGAGATCGATGGCTACATGTTGAAGCCGATGAACTGCCCTCATCACGTCAAGATCTATGCTTCTCAACAACGCTCATACCGTGACCTACCCCTTCGCTTAGCAGAGTTTGGTACGGTCTACCGCTGGGAACAGTCCGGTGAGATCTCCGGTTTGACACGTGTTCGTGGTTTCACTCAAGATGATGCCCACCTGTTCGTGACAGAGGATCAAATCGCTCAGGAAGTACTCGGTTGCATCGAGTTGGTCCAGATCATTTTTGAGAAACTCGGCATGACGGATTACCGTGTTCGAGTTGGCCTTCGGGATGCTGATTCGGACAAGTATGTCGGTGACTCAGATCGATGGGATAAGGCCGAAGAAGCCTGTCGATCAGCGGCCCAATCACTTGGTGTCAATTGGTCAGAGGAACAAGGCGAGGCTGCTTTCTATGGCCCAAAAATCGATTTCGTAGTCAAAGATGTCATCGGGCGGGAGTGGCAACTTGGAACGGTCCAAGTTGATTACAATCTACCAGAACGATTTGGTCTTGAATACAAGGGAAGTGATGGTGAAATCCATCGCCCAGTCATGATTCACAGGGCGCCCTTCGGTTCAATGGAGCGGTTCTGTGGCGTTCTCATCGAACACTTTGCAGGTAAATTCCCGACATGGCTCACACCGACTCAAGTTCATATCATCACCATTTCAGAGAAGCATAAGGCCTATGCAAATGAGGTCGCTGAAGCGCTCAAATCACATGAAATACGAGTTCTTGTTGATGATGGCGATGACACGGTTGGTAAAAAAATCCGCAACCATCGCAAGCTGCAACCAGCCTATATGGCGATTGTAGGTGATGGTGAAGCAGAAGGTCGAACTGTGAGTCTGCGTGCTCGAAATGGTGACCAGATCAGTGGTATGGGTCTCGCTGAGTTCATCACCGCCTTGAGGGATGAGATTGATTCGAAGGTAGCACAACCCTCGATTGTTGTTGTCGAATCCGATGATTGACCGAGGTTTTTTTGATGAATGCACCACCAATTGTTGACGGGTTTTCACTCGCAGCAGTGGTGCCGATGCTTCTTGCGGCATCGACTGCGTGGTTCTTTTGGAGGCAAGTTGTTCCTCGCCAACTTAGAGGATTACAGGTTGCATTTGAGACTGGAGAATTACGCTATGAAGTGCATCAGGTGACCCATAGCACTGAAGATGCAAAGGCCCTACTTCAATCTCCAGGGATGCGATTCGGGGTCACCACCTACTTGTTCGCCCTGGTTGGAGTTTTGATTCTCCTCTTTGAGTTCTTGATGGCTCGATTCGATCTCGCAGAGGGCTACCATGCTCCATCATTGGCGATCGCTTTGATGTTCATTGCTCTTCCAGCGCTCGTTTCCAGTGGCTCTTCATTGGGTGCCCAGGTCATCAAACCAATTGGGCAAGATCGTGCATCATTGCAAGATTCCAGTGCGCTTCGTAGCTACAGTTACATCATCCTTCTCGCCTTTTGGATGGGCTTGGTTGCGATGCTCTACATCGCACTTGGTTTGCTAGATGTCCCAGATGACCGGCGCTTTAGTATTGCAGCATTTGCTATGTTCTCACCATCGGTTTTGGCCTATGGGCGAATTCTTGGGTCATCGTGGAGGGCGCTCAGACAGTCTTCAAAGAAAATCGCTGGGGGCGAACCTTCTCCTTTCCACAACCATACGCCAAGTCCCCGCCAACAGGCAGTGGCTCAAATTGTTAATTTCAACCTCGTAGCAATGCCCTTCGTTGCATTCAACACCTTCCTTTCTCTTGCCGTGCTGCTGTGGAACCCAACCCTCCTTTCCCATTCGGACCGAGTTCTCGCTCTACCAGAGTACCGGCCACAGACCACATTTATGGAAGAAGGTGGCTTGCTTGGGTTTGGTTTAATCGAACTCTTTTCGTTTATTCCTGTTGAGGGCATTAGGGTGCCTATCGTTTCGATGGTGCTGCTGTTCCTGCTTTTGAACGTCGCCATCATTGGATTTTTGTTTGTCTATGAAGTTGCCAGAATTTTGTTCTTGGACGTACAAGACGTTTCTGGCGCTGGAGGGATCAAACTCGCCGACAGTCGTTTGCTTCGCGCAGAACGCTCGCAGCAAGCCAAAGTGTTGAACTTCTGCTTTACTGG
>DUIP01000034.1 GCA_013330285.1 Candidatus Poseidoniaceae archaeon | reverse complement strand
CCTGCTTCCCCTGGCTTCTACAACCATCCCAAATCCATCGACGACATGGTTGATTTTGTGGTCGCTCGAATACTCGATCACATTGGACTGGACCATGACGTGGGCACCCGTTGGACTGGTGAAGAACTCCCCTGAACAAAGAACCGCCGAGTTCTTCAATGAGCGCCACTATGCCTTGAGCATGGACGAAGCGAGTTTATCTGCCAAAACCGTCGCTGAACTCAAGGCCATGCTTTCAGAACAAGGTCTTGCCGTCAGCGGAAGAAAGGCTGAACTCATCGATCGTATTCTTACAAATGAAAAGCATGATCCCATGGATGCTGTCATCATGAATCCAGAACAAACGACGATGGCTCTCGAAGACGACCCAATCGAATATGATGCACCACTGACCTTCAAAGCAAGGATGCAACAACAAGTCTACGGTCCAATCAACATGGGCGCTGCGATTGCGATTGGCTTGGCCGTGATGATGGTATCTGCTGTGCTCATTGTCCAGCCTGCATGGCTTGGTTTTGGTGAAGATTACGAGTACGAATTGATTGAATTTGATGCTGCTCAAACACAAAAATTTGCTCAGAACCTCGTTGATTTAGGGCATCCCGATTGGGAAGGCAGGATGAGCGGCACCCAAGAAGAAGCGAACGCTGCCCAATACATCATCTCTGAATTTGCTGCCATGGGCATGCAAACTCAACTCAACAGTTACGAGGTCCCGATGCATACTGTCAACAGCGAACCAAGCCTCAGAATCTGTGTCCAAGGTAATATCGGCGGGCTCATCCAGTCGCCATGCGAGGGTCCCGGCTCAGGCGGTTCGGATATCACGGAATTCCAGCACCGAGTGGATTATGTGATCCAAGGTTTCTCTGGTCAATCAGAATACACCTTCCAGCAAGATGTCCAACTCACTGACCTGGGCAATGGCAGTGACGACGGGTTGTGGAGTTCCGCCTCAGGAACCATTGGCTACTTGAGGAGCGGTGGCTCAAAAATCAGCAACACAGTGATGTTCTCAAAAGCAGCGGAAAACAACCTCGCTGGACTTATTCGAGTCAACAAGGACTACAATTGTGGTTTGATTGAAGGAAACGACTGCGTACCGATTTTCAAAGGAAGTTCGATTGACGATGTTACTGCTGCAAACGGAGGAACAATCCCGACCGACATACCATTCATCGCTATGTCCAAAGATGCTGGCGAAATCTTAGAGGCTGCAGTGTTCAATGCTACAGGGACTCAGGGCGTTCTTGAGATGATCATCGATGTGACGAATGATCAGGAACAAACCATCTATGTGCCATGTGGCATCATCAACGGTCAATCCGAAGAAGTGGTCATCATCGGTGCACACCACGATACGGTCTACCAAGGACAGGGGGCGGTTGACGATTCCTCGGGAACGGCAAGCGTCATGGAAATTGGCCGTCAACTCAGTGAAGTTGTCAATCAATCCGGCACCCCGGAGCGCACCATTCATTTCTGCACCTGGGGCGGGGAAGAGGAGGGGCTCTACGGTAGCAGAGCCTATGTTGCAGCCAATCAAAACTTTTTGAGAGATAATCTTCGCCTCTACATCAACCTCGATATGAACCATGTCGATGCTGATGCAAATCGAGGAAACTCTGTCTCTTTATTCACCAACAATCGCGATGATTACGGCCATATTGAGCGAATCACAGAACTCTACGAATCTGCCAACCCCGATATGGCAGAGCGCTATGACATCCGAATCTCCCTGCTTGCTGGCGATCGAGGCGATGCTGATGGCATGCCGTACAACTCCGATCACGGGCCCTTTGTTTACGACCTTGGTGACAAGACGGGGCGTGCTGCAGCCTGCTATGGAAGCGGCAGCTGGGAGTACCACACCTACCTCGACACCATGGACCGCTTCAACTCTGAATCGCTTGGCATCTCTGTCATCATTTACGGCACCTATGTCCGTTTACTCGCCTACAACGCTGACGTTTGAACAAGAAAAACAAGCGACGGCTTGAAAGCATGCAGTCCAGCCCTTCAAGCATGGTCGCACCAAGCGCATGGGCATCACACATCCTCGTTCCGTCAAAATCTGAAGCGGTTCAATTGCGTCAGAAAATCTCAAAATTGAAAGATTTTCAGAAGATGGCGAGGAAGAAAAGCACCTGTCCATCGAGCCAAAAAGGCGGCGATTTAGGTTGGTTTCGAAAGGGGCAAATGGTTCGTCCATTCGAGGAAGTAGTCTGGAACAATGAGATCGCCACCGTCTCTGAACCAGTTAAAACTCAATTTGGATACCATCTCATTTGGGTCCATGAACGAGAACAAGCCTGAGGGATTTCATGACTGTTCGAGTTGGATTGGAACGCTATACAGTGATGGCCAAACATGGCTACTATGAGTTCGAACATGACAAAGATCAACCGTTTGTGTTTACTGTGTGGGTCAGCCTTCTCAATGACGAGGTTGCCGATCAATTGGCAAAAACCGTCAATTACGCTGACATCCAAGTGGCCATTGATGAGGTCATGCACAACAGCCCCGAACCTATTGCCTTGATGGAACAAATGGCAAACCAAATCATTCAACGATTGAATGGAAACGAACTTGTGGCTACAATTCATGTTCGAATTGAAAAGCCAAATGCACCCTTGCCGCATCCCGGTGGTTTGCCTGTAATCGAGGTCGATTGGGCTCGCTCCTAACCGAGCCTTCAAACACTGGCTAAGCAAACAGCCACCATGGCGGAGCAAATCCAACGGGTGTTTGTGCCGTCTGCGATTGAAGAAGGAGGCAATGCACTCTCCTTAGGCTGCTTCAGCTCAGAGGAGACCGCATGGGGTGTTCTTCGGAGTTTTCTCAAGAAAAGCGATCAGATGCTTTTGGAATCGGCGAGTGTCGTCGTTTGGGACATTGATGTCATTGGTGAACATGGACTCACTGTGCTCGCTACACTCGAATGCAAAACCTGCCCTGTATGCAGTCGGAAGACATTTTGGGTGGACCTTGAGAACTTCTCTGCCCTTTGCTATGGGGAAGCATGTGCGGCGTGGGTTGAAGAAAGCACTCACGAGCCTGGTGTCATCGATTGTGGATGGCCCGCGATGAGGTTCTTGAAACAAACCAAGTCGATCGAAGAAGCGTTAACTGAATTGTTTGCAATTGGTGATCAAGTCAAAGCCGCAGGCATCACTGGAACGGGTGATGTTGAGGCTTCAAAGGCCATGCTTAACGAGTTTGAAGACTCTACCTAAGCAGCAGTGGTCCGATGAAACTGAAGGCAAAGATGCCGAGGAACACAAACATCCAAATTCTCATTTGGCGTTGATTTTTTTCATCCCTTGCGTTCTTGTCAATACAGGCTTGGTCTGAGCAAACTCGAGGCTCTGCTGACAATTTAATCGGCTTAAAACAAACTCTGCAGTGCTTGTGTGGCTGAATCTTTCCTGAGGCAGAGGACACCACTTTGTTGGTCATTCTCTGCAGATTGCTCTTCACCTTGCTTGCATCAACCATCATTCATCACCTAGGGTAAGATCAGTGTTCCATCAAACGGTTTCCCGTCAAGAGCGTGTTCAAGCAGGGAAAGGTCCCGCCCATCAAGAACAGCAAGACGTAGATCGGCGGATTTCGCCCAACCTACGGCAACAGGATCAATCACTGCAGAAGCACCCGGCGCCAATGGCGCACCTATGCCTGTAATCTCAGCCAATTCATCGATTGACATTGTGGAAAAGGAGATGGCATCTTCGTTATGCCTTGGATCTTTATCGAAGACATGGCTGACATTGGTTGCAATGATACAATGGCTGGCTCCCGTATCACGAGCGAGGGCCACTGCAACCGCGTCCGTGGTGTGACCTGGTGTCGTACCCCCCATGATGACAATGTGATGGACATCCATAAGTGACGCCGCATCGCTTGTTGTGGTTGGAATGACCGGAGCAACATCGCATCCAATGTCGAGAAGGACTTGTTGGATGACCGTCGCATTGAGACGGGTTGCTGCAATACCAACTTCATCCAAACGATGGGTGTCGCTGACGAGGGTACGCGCCAACGTGATGCCCTCGCGTGCTGGTAGACCTCCGCCGACAACCATAGCAAGCCGTCGACCATTTCCCTCCATGTGGACGGCAAGTTGCCGTAGGCGACCAAACCACTCTGTTCGTTGCTCTGCTTCTTCAGGGCGAAGAAGGCTTCCTCCCAAAGCAACAACGTGACGAGTGGTCATCGCTCCTTCGTTGCGCGCACATGCTTTGAGCATATCCCATGAACCCAGTGAGAAACCCCCAACCTTCCCTTGTTCACCGAGTTCCATCACACGAGAGTTGAAGACCCCTCAACCACGCCCTTGAACCGGAGGCCAAGCGATGTCTGACGATGCAACTCTCGCCACGCGACGCCTCAGATTGAAACTCGCACTCGAAGACTTGAGAGAAATGAAAGGCTTTGGCACGGAATTGGTCACGTTGATCATTCCACCAGACCGCCATATCTCAGATGCCCGTTCTTTGCTTCAAAATGAACACGGTCAAGCCGCTAACATCAAGTCAAAAGGCACACGGAAAAATGTTCAAGGCGCCATTGAGTCGGCCATTT
Source organism: Candidatus Poseidoniaceae archaeon (assembly GCA_013330285.1). Taxonomy (GTDB): domain Archaea; phylum Thermoplasmatota; class Poseidoniia; order Poseidoniales; family Poseidoniaceae; genus MGIIa-L1; species MGIIa-L1 sp8160u. Next base: position 366 of record DUIP01000034.1, on the reverse strand, counting down.
CGACGCTTTCACGCTACAAGAATCCAGGTGAAAATGGATTGGCGATCTTTGTTGGTTCAATCATCATTGGAAACAACAAGAACAGAATGGTCAATGTGGTTGTTGAAGAGCCTCCCCAACCTCTTATGTCGTTTCGGTACCGGTGTGATTCCGTCTTTGAACTGACTCAACTGGAAGACATGTTGGTCGACAAAAAATCATACGGTTTGTTTGTCATTGATCGCAGTGAAGCAGCCTTTGGCATTGCTTCTGGGAAACGTATTCACGTCCAAGAGCACCTTGTCTCCAACATCATGGGCAAGCACCGCCAAGGTGGTCAATCAGCTCAGCGTTTCGAGCGGTTGATCGAAGAGGCTGCGCACAATT
>DUIP01000085.1:4569-4752 GCA_013330285.1 Candidatus Poseidoniaceae archaeon | reverse complement strand
AGGTCCACAATCACATCTTGAACTACCAAAGGCATCACCTGTCAAGCATTCGGAATGCAAGCGTACCAGCACAGGATCTGGGCCCTTCATCTCTCCGAGTGTCAGTGCTACGTGATCAAAACCTGTCTCATTTTCGTGAAAAACCCGGATGTTAAAATCACCGTGGACGGTTGGTAATCTCGC
>DUIP01000085.1:0-4223 GCA_013330285.1 Candidatus Poseidoniaceae archaeon | reverse complement strand
TCGCTAGGAACAGATTCTCGTTCGACGATTGGTGAGGTCATGAAGTCACCTCCACAAGGAAACAATATTCACCCATACTTTCTTCTATAGAAATAAGACGATGTCCTGAACGCTCGATTAACATCGGTAAATCATGCAGCACTTCAGGATCATCAGCAAGCAATTCCAGCACTTCTCCCTTGGCCATGGTCGTGAACGCTTTCTTGGCTTCAGCAACTGGCACTGGGCAAAAAAACCCAATGACATTGAGCCGATGTGTCGGCTGCTGGGACTTGTGAGTTCCACTGCCCATCACTTCCACCACGTACCGTCCAACCCCTCCCTTGGTATCAAACTCACCATTCGCCATACTTGCAAACCACTCGGGAAGACACAACAAGGGCTTGAAGTTCCCGCAACTTGATGAGGAGGGACACTCACCCCTAAGCATGGTGTCCACCACCTCATCGTCACAAAACCCCGACGATTTAGCGTGGTCAGAAGTAGGCCAACTTGGCCTACGCTATGCTAGAATACCACTTGCATTGTTGTGCGTCGAGGCGTTTTACTGGTTCATTACCATGCCATCGGACACCCTTGGCCCGATTCAAGTTACAGAGGCATGGATTTGGAATGAAATGACCAACTTCATCTTTGGCGAAGGTGCATCGACGCTCTCGACACACAATGGTTGGATGACTCGCATAGAACTCAATCACGTTGATTTCCCTGGAAGTTTCAACCATGTTGCGTTGTATGTTTCTGATGAATGTGCTGGAGTTCATGAAATGATTTTCCTTTCAACGCTTGTCGCCATGACCGAAGGCGTCCCACAGAAGCTGAAGATTCGTTCGATCATCGTCATGTGTTCAATCATCTATGTCTTGAACATCATGCGTCTCGTGGTCTTCTATCCGATTGCTGTTCAAGAATGCGTAGCCATGCCAAACCAAGCTGAGTGCTTGATTCCAATGTGGGAATGGCACACTGCTGTGTACCAATGGGGCTTCTTGGTGGTCCTTGTTGGCATGTGGCTGGTATGGTTTTGGAAGGTTGGCGGACCGGCGCGAACACTCGATGCTTCCACAGCCCCAGTTGAAGCCTGGCGCATGGTGTTCCGGCGCCATTGGGCAAAGCAACACTTTGGCCTGATTCTTGTTGCCTTTGTTCTCGTCGCTGGTGGCGCTTACAATGTGACAAGCAGCAATGAGGCAAATGAAGCCAAGTCAACGCTCGACACCTGTCAGTTCCTTGATTTGGTCAGTTCAGAGTGCACACAAGCGCAGAAGGATTGGGACAACGCCATCGAATCCGCATGGTCAATGGCTGCCATTGGCTTGGTAGCAGGAGCGTTTGGTGCTGTGGAGTTCCAGCGACCAGATGAGCACGGCCAATGGCCTTCAAACATCAAACAGGATCAAGATGTAATCGAAGAGCCAAAAACACCCACATCTCGTCATGACACCAAACGAAAAGGTTCCTGGAAAAGCAGGAATTCCGAAGAAGAGTAAATCACTCTACGATGGTTGCTGCAACACGTTGGCCAGCCATTTCTCGCTTTTCGAGCGCTTTGATCGCCAGTCCAACCTTGCTCGTGTGGATGCTGATGTAGGTGGAACCGTTGTCAAAGTGAACGTCACCAATCGCCATTTCATTGCATCGAAGTGCATCGGTAAACCAGCGTGAAACATCCAGTGAGGAGCCAGCCGTCGCCGGATCAATATCGAGGTGAAGCTGGACAAAGCCGAACACATCTGCTGTTTCGCCAAAGTCATCCTGACGCTTGACAGGATCTCGGTCTATGCCTTCTGGAAGTTCAGGGGCTTCGGTTTCGACAATGTCAAGACCATAGGTGGCCATGATCTTGGAGAGCTGAGGCGCATCATCTCTTGAGACAAGGCTCCAAGCTTGCCCTTGACGACCAATTCGGCCGGTTCGACCGATACGGTGAACGAAGGAATCCAAATCAACAGGAAGATCATAGTTGACGACAAGGGTGATTCCATCAACGTCGATTCCGCGGGCCGCAACATCAGTGGCCACGATGGTTTTGATTTCCTCAGCCTTGTACCGCTTGAGGATCTTCTCACGTTGATTTTGACTGAGATCGCCATGAAGGCCTTCGACAGAGAATCCATGCTTTGACAATCGTTGAACAGCCAAATCAACCATGCGCTTTGTGTTGCAGAAAATGATGGTTTGATCTTGATCATTCATACGGGAAAGAAGACGACCAAGCACCCACAATTTGTTGGCTCGACCAATGCGGACGCTGTACATGTCAATCGGTGGAATGTCAAGTTCCTCTGTGTTGGTGAGAACGAATTCTGGCTCGTTCATGAATTCATTTGCAGTGTCAATAATTTCCTGAGGGAAGGTGGCAGAAAAGAGAAGTGTCTGGTTGCGTGCCGTCATTCGCTCGATGACCCACATGATGTCAGGGAAGAAACCCATGTCCAACATACGATCTGCTTCATCCAAGCAAAACAGGGTTGGCGAGGTGAGGTCGATGTGACCTCGTTCGCTCATGTCCATGACACGGCCAGGCGTACCGACGATGATGTCAACACCGTCGCCGAGCGAGCGTGCTTGCTTTTCGAGATCGGTACCACCGTAGACGGTTTGAATGGAAAGTCCGGAATTACCTTGCAAGGCGTTCAATTCTTGGGCCACTTGGTTGGCAAGTTCACGGGTCGGTGCGAGAATCAGGGCTTGAAGAGCGCCGGATGGTGCACATTTCTCTAGGATCGGAAGACCGAATGCTGCAGTCTTACCTGACCCAGTCCGTGCTTGGCCGATCACATCAAGGCCACGGCGTGCGATTGGGATGGTGTCTTTCTGGACTTGGGTTGCGTGGGTCCATTCAAGAGCAGTAAGGCCGTCGAGGAGTGAACTTGGTAAGTCCCAAGAGTCGAAGCGGGTTTTGGTGAACATGGTATCATCTCCGTCTCGGTTGTGCGAGTGGGTCGCCGAGACGGTGGCAACCCAATCGAGTGGAATCAGAAGTTGTCGCGCTCAGCGATTTCTTGCTGTAGGATGCCCATCCAATACTTGCGCGCATTTTCACGGGTAAGTGGTCGCTTGGTTTGTCGAACGTGTTCGAGAATGTATTGTCGGAACTTGAGTGACTTGTTGCGGTTGACACCCTTTGGAGTGATTCCATCCCACAAGCGGTCAAACTGTTCTTCTTTGTCGTTAAATGCATCTTCACTCATCGAAAGCACCTCTAAGCATTCCGGCCACTGATGCTCCCTTCTTAACCATGCCGACATGAAAAGCACAGAGAAACTGGCACTAAGCAGATGAAATCAAAAATATTCATCGTCGTCATCAGGCTCTTCATCATCGAAATCATCGGTGTAGCCCATCATCTCGTCTTGAGACACGGCCTTGTAGGCCCCAGCCGTTGGCTGAGGCGCTGGCGCTGGTTCATCAGGCGGCTTTGGAAGGGCTTCAGTAACGGGGGAACCATCGGGTCGCGTCGGTTGAAGTCCAACGGTTTTTCCGTGTGCTTCTGCGATTTCCCGATCGATTGCAGGGACTGCTGGTGCTGGTGCCAGCTGGGCATTCTTTTGCGCTTCAGTTCCATCGATGGAGGCATCGAATGTCATTTCGTTAAGCGATGCGATGATGTTCGGATCGGTTTCGGTCTTGAGAAGATCTGCAGCCATGGTCCTCAAAATATCTTCACCGAACAGGCGAGGCAGCAGATCAACACATGCCTTTCGAACTTGCAAATCAGTTGATTTTGTACCCTTGACCACCAATTCACGAGCCCGGCCATGATCCGTATCAACTGTCTGCAAGGCCTTGATTCCACTGAGCCGAACCTTTGAGTCCGCATCAACCATAGCACGTTCGGCAAACGCTGTCGCAATTCTCGACTCCTTCTTGGCAAGGCTTGGCAAGGTTTTGGCAGCAATCCTTCGAACTTCGACATCTTCATCATTCAGCGACCACGAAATCAGGTCCCAAACTGGCGAGCCGCCTCGCTGAACAATACGTCGGAGCAGTCCAGCGGCCTTTCTCCTCAGCTTAGGGTCTTCTTCAAGCAACAAGGTATCAACGTGGTGGACAACAACTTCCGGCCATGTTTCACACAAGCCATTGAGCCCTTTCCATGCCGCATCAAACCGTTGGCGATGAGCAGAGCGCAGTTCATTTCCGAGAATGGTTTCCACCGCAGATGGGAACACAGGTGCAGTGACTGCAAGGCACCGACTTGCCGCACTGCGAACATTTGC
>DUIP01000012.1:2126-9653 GCA_013330285.1 Candidatus Poseidoniaceae archaeon | reverse complement strand
CACGTCATGGACGTGGGCTATGTTGCACTCCCTCAAGCAATGATCGACGAGATGGTTGCTCGAATGGGCTGATGAGAGATACCCGAAGTGAACTTAGGAAGCATCGGGTGTAACGGGGCACGCAGTGCCATCGTTACCCCGGTGTGGAATAGGAGGAGGGTCATCAATACTTACAGTTCAGGGCAAGATGTGCCTGATTTAGGGATTCGGTGAATCTTGTCAGACGATACGGTTGTATCAAGAATCAGTGCGTGGTGAACAAAAACACATGAGGGTTTTGATGGCTGAAGACAAACGTATAACTCCTGGGCAGAAAGGTTTGCTCATCGCCGTTGAAGGTATGGACGGAAGTGGCAAGTCTACGCAAGCAATGCTCCTGTTCAACTGGATTCGAGCGCTAGGTTTGCCGGTTCATCATACAGAATGGAACTCCAGCCCCATTGTTGCTAAAGCAACCAAACATGGGAAGGATACGAAGCGTCTCAAACCTTTGACGTTCCACATGATTCACGCTGCAGACTTCGCAGATCGATGGAGCAAGCAGATTGAACCGACATTGGAGGTCGGTGGCATTGTCATTTGCGACCGCTACAAATTCACAGCCATGGCGCGTGATGGGGCCCGAGGCGTTGACCAAGCAACCATCGAGGGAACTTACTCGTTTGCTAGGGAACCGGACATCACCTTATACTTCGATATCCCTCCTGAAATTGGATATGACCGAATCGTTGCGGGTCGCCCAACGCTGAAATTCTATGAAGCTGGCCTTGATATGGGTTGGACGATGGATCCATTTGAATCCTACAAGATTCTTCAAGGCAAAATCAAGGTGATTTACGATGGTTTAGTCGATCAGCAACGAATTCTTCGCGTAGATGCGATGGGTTCGGTGGCCGAAGTGCAATCGAGGGTCCGCCAATTGATTGGAAACCACATCGACCTCGACAACATTCAACCCATCGATGAAAATGATCGAATGGCGGAAATGATTCGAATGTCCACATTCGACTGGGTCGCTCTGGAGGTTGAAAAGTCATGACGGGTGAAGGGAAGTTAATTGTCATCGAGGGGCCGGACCATGTTGGTCGCTCCTTACACGCTCGACTACTAAGTGAGCGTTTGAAGGCGTACGGCGTGGCGGTGTCTATCGTCGGTTTAGCCCGATCAAATCTTCTTGGAGCCCACATCAAAAACACCTCCACAGGGCTTCACCAGTTGAGTTGGCGGACGAGAGCATTGCTCTACGCTACGGACTTGCACGATCAATACATACATGATATTGCCCCGCTTCTTTCTGCAGGCTTTGTCGTCATAGCTGACCGATTCACATTGACACCATTGATTAGAGAAAGCATCCGAGGCGGCGATTCAGAATGGATTCAAAATCTTTACAATAACATTCCCGAACCCGACATGACTGTCATTCTGCAGGCTGGAGGGCGCCGACTCCTCAATCGGATGATGCACAACGATTCATTGACGCAATTGAATCACTATGAAGCTGGAGCCGATTTGAGCCTCTCACCGTCCATAACCCGTTCGTTCTTGGAATACCAAAAATTGCTCAAGAAGGCGTTTATGGAGCATGCAACACATGGACAACACCCCGTAATTCACACGCGTGACACCGTTTCAGACGTCCACAATAATGTGTGGAAGCACGTCAAGCCGTGTGTCTCACACATGCTTCAGAGCATTAAGAAGCCGTAGAGCGCAATTTTGAAAGGGGCACTTGAAGGCGTGGTATGGCCGTAGAAATCGCGTGCCGAGTGCTTTTCGGAGGCATCAATCTAAAGTCTAAAGCAGCAGCCAATACATCTTGTTTCGACACTGAGCGGCGCTCTTGGGGGTGCCATGCTTCAACAGAAATCGTCTCGTCTTCAAGATAATCAAGGACGATTGCGGGCACCGAGGTAAGGCCGAGAAGAAGGCTTGCATTGTAGCGGTGGTGGCCGTCGAGAATCGTCATCGTGGTACGGTCAACGAGGAGTGGTTTGTGAAAGTAGTTGTTCGTGTAGATTTTTCGATACATCTCCTCCACGCGCTGAGGTCTGATGTGTTCGTGCGGGCGAAGGTGCGCGATGTCAACCAACTCCCAAGGCATGAATGAAAGATTCTAACGGCCGTTCATATTACTTGGGTTGTGCTGGGTTGCTCTCCCATAGGGGGATTGTTCTTCGCATTCGCTTGGGAAACATTCGATTGATGTATTGATTCGAGATTGTTCAAAAATTCATGAACCAGTTGGACGGCTTGCGATGTACCATTGGCGATCTCAGGCCCGCGCTGTGCCGAGCGAGCGAATTGTAAGGCATTATCGAGATCATCTACGCTAACCTTCCGGGAATGTATGACCTTGATGTTGGAGAAGGTTTTCATGGCCAAAACCCCGTTAATTTCCTGTTCTACCTGGCCTGGCTCAGGGAAGCAGAGTGATGGAATTCCAATGCATCCTACCTCGCCAAGCAATTGAGTGCCTGCGGTTTGAACCACCCAATTTGCTGTAAGGAGATCTCGTATGAAACCGTCGTTTGAAATGGGTTGAGGTTCAACATTGTCTGGAATTTGCTTTGGGTAATGGCCGTACAGTTTCAGTACCAAACCGTGACGTTTTGCATGCGCTGCCAGCGTCGGCAGGTGGTGAAGAACGCTCGTGCGCAGGTAAGCAATCGCATGAGAGCCTGTTGGAATCCATGCATCGGGCGTAAATGCTGGCCGAAGCATGGGGCCGAGCAAGTGAGCTGTGGCCTTGTTTGGTTCGAGGTTGAAGCCTTTTGAGACCAAACTCAAATCGGGCCGAGGTGCAAAGATACGGCTGAGAAAACGAATGGGGGCCAGTTTCAACCGTTGACGCCGGTTTAGAAGGTGGTTCAACTTCGCATCGACCGAGAATCGTTGAGAGTTGAAGGAAATCAGGGGGACATTTAATCGTCGGGCTACCCTTGCAAATGTTGGCTCAAAATCGGTGATCAAAATATCAGGTTTCCATGATTTTAGGTGTCGGATCACGCGCTTCTGTTGTCGCGGGTACGCCAAGATAAACCTCAATGTGGCAAAGCCGGTTCGTACATATGAAATTCGTTTCCTAACCACCACAAAGCGTGGTGTTTCAAGCTGATGAACATGTTCCATTCCAAACTCTTGTTGGAGAAGTTCAAGCGCGTCTCCGCATGTAAAAAAGGCGATTTCATAGCCGTGCTCTACAAGTCCCTTTGCCAATGTCAATGCACGGGTTGTGTGGCCTCTTCCTTCACCAGCCAGAGCATAGGCAATCCTCACTGTGACACCCCCGAAAAAAGAGCAGGCGTGATCGTAGGGAAGGCAAGGCTCTCTTGGCCTTCATAGCGAACGGAAGCCCGTTGTCGCAACCATTCGATGGTTGTGGAAGGAGGGGCGTAGTGAATCGTGGCCATTGTCCCGTCCATAGCCTCAGAAGTAGCCGTACAAGATTCAACCCAGTCTCCATCGTTCCAATATTCAATGCCATCAACAAGTTTGAATTCAGCGCGATGTATATGGCCGCACACGACCCCATCATATCCAAGTCGACGTGCTTCCTCAGTAACTGTTTTCGAAAATTGGCGGTAGGTTTTGCTGCTGTTCTGCAGCGCTCGACGGGCTGCGGCCGCCAACGACCATGGCTTCAGTTTCAACCGTCTACGAAACCAAGCCACGGGACGATTGAATTTCATGAGCAATTGACAGCCGAGGTGTCCTAAGTGGCACAGAAATTTCGTGTTTCGCATGAACAAATCAAATTCATCACCATGAATGACCCAAAGCCGTCGACCGTCGGCGGTGATGTGAACTGCTTGACGTTGGATTGAAATGCCGTTGATGGAAGCATTCGCCCAACTGCGAAAAGAGTCGTCATGGTTTCCAGGAATGTATACGATTTTGGTGCCTCGCTCCGTTTTTTGCAATAGGTTGCGTAGGATGTTGTCACAGTCTACGTTCCAAGACCACTTTCGCCCCAAGACCCATTGATCGATGATATCGCCGACCAAATATATTGTCTCGGCTTCATGGGTTTCCAAAAAAGCAAGGAGTTCGGCAGACTTTATTCCACTCAATCCCAAATGCCAATCAGAGAGAAAAAGAGTGCGATAATGAGTTTTCGCTACGTCCAATATCTCCCCTCATGCTATAGAGGCACCTCAACAAGTTAGGTTGTTGGTGAGGAGTCTTTAGAACCATATAGAGATGTATTGATTTGACTCAAATCAGTCAAACATAACGTTTGACATTGGTAAAGGGGTGCCTACCAGCCCATTCGAACAGAGGGTGGCCTCTGATTGTTCTCGTTGCTGCTCAAACGAAGGGTTGGAGGATTGCAACGGTTCCGGAGACTTCGTGAGCCACAACGAGCATGGCAGCACCGTTGGGGCTGTCTGCCGCCGAGATGAAGTCCAAGCCCTCAGGGCTTACATGGTCGGGGAGGTAGATGTACTGGTCGAACACAGGCGCCATTGGGTCGCTCACATCGTAGACGAGAATGCCGCCCGATCGTTCAAGGCCAACGAAAGCGTAGGCCTTACCAAAGGCTTCACCGACAACCACGCCTTCGGGCTCTGCGCCCTTGTCATCGTTTCGATTCTGCGTATACCCGTTGATGTATTCGCCATGGGAGACCATCAGTGCACTAATGCTGTCACCACTGTCCCACACCAAGGCGCCGTTGCTGTCCCAAATGCTGAACGACCGGGTACCGTAGGAACAGATGAAGTCCAAGTCGCCATCGCCATCGGTGTCACCGCAGGTGGTGGTGGTCTTCAGTCGCCCAAGGGATTCGTCCTCGAGGAGGTCGGCTTCGTTGGGGAAGACGGTGTCATCAAGGTCTAAATCGTCCAGGCGGACTTCTTCAGAGTAGCCGTCGTAGTCTCGTGCATCACCTTCGTTGGCGGTCACATAGTAGGTCTGCCCACCAACTGTGTAGCTGGAAATGGCGTCGGGCATGGGCATGCCGAAGATGTTGTTGTAACTCTGGAGGTTAACACCATCGTCTCTGTCGGAGAAGTCATACATGCCGAGGCTGTAATCCTTCATTCCCATGGAAACAATGCTGGTGACGGACAAAGAAGATAGGTCGACCTTCGCGAAGGCGTTGTTTTCTTGAAGCACTACCATGGCATGGGTTCCATCAGGGCTCATGGCGATGTATTCAGGTTCCAAGTCCTCACTGAGGTTGGCATTGGGACCGAAGATTCGAACACCGCTTTGGGTCAACGTCGTCAACTGAGATTCGAAGGCGTTGAAGGTGATTTGGGTCACATCTGCCTGGGAGAGCGCAGCGGCATCCCCGCCGGACAGGTCCACGTAGGTCAAGGTGCCTTCTGGGTCGATCGTGTAATCGTCGTTGGGTTCTCCTTCGTTGGCAACCAAAACGCCATCACCATCGGGTGTAAAGGTCAGCATGTCAGGCAGAGCTCCAGCAATCACGGTGGAAACCAGATTTCCGTCGGTATCAAAGAACATCACGTGTCCAGCGTCTTGCTTGCTCATGCCTGAGCCTTCCTCGCCAACACCTGCGACGGCTACAGCGACCAATCCATTGTGGACGTCAACGCTGTTGGGCTCACCGTTGGTTATGCTCAGGCGGTGCACGAGGTACGGGTCGGTTGGGTTGGACATGTCAAGAATGTCAATTGAGCCGGTCACGGCGTTAACAACGAAACTGCGGTGGCTTCCAGCATCGTAAGCAGAAATCTCACTTGCGCCTTCACCAAGTCCGCTGTCGTACTGGCCGACAAGCGTCCAGTGAACATCAGAGTCGCCCATCACGTTGAGTTGGTAGCCGCAATCAATAGCAAGATGTGCACCGGTGTCTGATGCCAAACAGGGTTGGTCGTCCCCAGGGGCGTGGGAGGGCACGCTCTGGTGCACAGGGCTGATGATGGCAATGGTTCCAGACACTTCGTTGGCGACCAACAACAACGGTTGGTTGGTGGGGCTGTCGGAAGCGTGGACGAAGGTCAATCCTTCAGGACTCACATGGTTTGGGAGGGTGATGTACTGGTCAAACATGGCCCGGGAAGGGTTGGTTAGGTCGTACACCATGACGCCACCGGCTCGCTCAAGACCGAGGAAGGCGTAGTCAGTGCCACCGTAGGAACCTGTCGTGACGCCCTCGGGCTCTGCGCCCTTGTCGTCGTTGCGGGAAGCAGTGTATCCGTTGATGTATTCACCATAGGTCTGCGTCAGGTGAGAGATTTGGTCGCCGGTGTCGAATACCAATTCGCCGTTTGCATCCCAGATGGACATGGAACGGGCCCCGTAGCCGACGATTTCCTCGTGCTCGCCATCACCGTCATGGTCGCCGTCGGCGATACTAACTTTGAGGCGGCCAAGGTTCTCGTCAAGGAGAAGTTCGGTTTGCGCTGCGGCATCGTAGCCACGTTCGGCCCAGTAGGTGGCGTTGAGGGTCAAATCATCACCACGGTCTTCGTCGGTGTAGCCTGGCTCGCCTTCGTACTCTCGTCCATCGCCTTCGTTGGCGGTCACGATGTAGTCGTTGCCACCGGAGTTGAACAGGGAGATGGCGTCTGGCATGTACATCGACGAAACCGGTTGTCCACAGGTGAACACAACGCCGCCATCACGGTCGCTCAAGTCGTAGCAACCTTGCGAGTAGTCTTTGGTTCCGAGGGAAACAATGGAGTCCAATTCCATGTCTTCCAAATCAACGATACCGAGGGCGTTGTTTTCCTGGAAGGCGATGTAAGCGGTCGAGTCATCGGTTGAAACAGCTATGTACTCGGGCTCAAGGTCTTGAGCCACGGTAGAGCTGCCGGGGTTGGCATACAAGCGTACACCTGCGTCGATCAAGGACGCTCGCTGGTCGTTGAATGACGTGAAGTTGATTTGAGTGACGGTGTTTGTGGCGACTTCAACGACGGTCATCGACCCTTCGGGGTCAACGTCGTAGTCGTCATTAGGCTGGCCTTCGTTAGCGGACAGGATGTAATCGCCGTTGTGTGTGAAGGTAATCATGTCGGGAAGGACGCCGGCTTCGTACGCATTCAAGAAGACGCCTGCTGTGGAGTAAGTCAAGATGTGGCCGTTGGCCATGTCATCGGACCCGTTGGCCACCGCCATAGCGACGACACCGTTGCTGATGGCGATGCTGTTTGGTTCGCCATAGGATGACACATCGATGGTTTGGATGTGGGCCGGGGCGTGAGGGTTGTCGAGAGAAATCATGTCAACTGAAGAGTCAACGGCGTTGACGTAGAAAGCGGTGTTGGAATCTGCGTCGTAGGTAATGATTTCGGCGTAACCTTCGCATTCGTCCTCGCCCATGTCGCATCCTTCGGGAGCGGCTTGGAAACTGCCGATCTCAACCCAAGTGAGCGTCGACGAGTCGTGATGGCGGAACGTCAGCGACGAACCACAATCAACGATGGTGGAGTATTGGGAATCGTGCAGGGCTTGGTCTGAACAGCCGGTGGCATCAGCACCATCAGCACCATCAGCACCATCAGCACCGTCAGCTCCATTGGAACCATCAGCTCCATTGGAACCATCAGC
>DUIP01000012.1:0-1760 GCA_013330285.1 Candidatus Poseidoniaceae archaeon | reverse complement strand
TCCATTGGAACCATCAGCACCGTCTGCACCGTTGCACACAGCTTGTGTGAAGGTGATTTCCGAGGTGGAGAGGATTCCGTCACCATCAGCGTCCAAACCGGAGTGAATCAGGGTCCCACCGTTCGCACAATCGGAAGTACTTGCGACTTCGAGAGACACAAGTGTGGTTTGAACCTCGCTGGTTTGATTGTTGTCGTCGCTGGCCTCCAAACACCCAGCAAGAGTGGTAGAGGTCATCAGTAGGGCTATTAACAAGAGAGCAAGGCTTCTTCGCATGATTTTAGAACTCTTGCGATAAGGATGACTTTTCCATACGGATTTTATTGGAGACGATATTACACTCAATAGAACTATTTTGATTAAGTCTCAGGGGCCCGTATGGAAAACAAGAACGACTCCCTGCAAGGGATTAATTTATTGTTTACGGAAAAGTAGCACTAACATGGGAAAAGGAATCTTGTATGTTGCAGTTCTATCGCTTTGCCTAGGGACAATTCCAGTTGCGTCAGGTTTTTCTGGGGAAGTTGATTACTCAATTGATGATTCAATTTTCGAGATCGAATTCACTGGATATGAGACTTATGTGAATGATGAGGCATCCGAATGGGCTTGTTTTATTGATGAAGAATATGGTAATAATGATGGAATTATATTGGAAAACGAAACAGAAAATTATGAAGTGACAGTTGGGCCAAAAATGATTGGAACTGAGGGAAACCATTACTTGAACGGAATAGTAGCTATTATCGACCAGTATGCTTTTGAGATGAGTTTTTCGCACGGAAACTGTAGTGAAGTTGACCTAATGAATATTTCAATCGAAGGAAAATTCTCTTTTGATGTAAAGTCAAGTAATGAGTATGTATTGCTGTTCAATACTACTGAAGATCCACGTGTAAATAATTTACAGGTTCATTACTGCATATTCGAAGATTTTGAAGTGCAATCAGTTCTTGGTCTGACAAATGAATCAATAGATGAAGAATGTGTAAGTGGATTTAGAGCTGCAGGAGAAGACATGGAGATTGAATTCCAAGATCCGCAAAGTTCCACAATCCCTTCAATATCATATATGTCAACAATATTTGTGATTTTACTATCATCTGTAATCTTCGCTCAGAGGGCTGACTGAACGCATTGATTTCCAAAGTATGAGTATTGGCCCCCTTTGCTCAGAAGGGTCTATCTGAATACCCATTGCTGAGTCACATTTGTTCATTTTGTATGTATTTGTTCATAATCAAAAATAAAAAATATGACGCTCCACATGGTACACTTATGGAATATGATCTTTCAAGAATTATCCGTACAGATATCAAACTTCTTTCTTGGAAATCCGTACTTTCTATAGGACTGACTTACTTAGTTGCTGTAGCTGTAACATTGTTCATCTCGGGTTCAATCATGTTTTTGGGTGATAGTTTTGATGGAACCAATAATTTCGATACGATCATGAGGATGATTTGTTATGCCATTTCTGGTTCTATTTGGATTGCTGCAGCGATTGGTCTAATCATCAAGATGGTGGCTGATGCCATGAGTGCCTCTCATTTTTTGCGTAAAGTAACTGACTCTATGTTTGAAAAGAAAGCAAATCGAATGATTTGTAGGGAGTGCAATAAAGAGATTAGGATTCAATAATTGAGTACAATATTCGATTTTATTCATCTTCTTCAGATAGGCCCCGTTTCATTCGTATACGCATTCATGGGTAGCGTTTGTATCGAGCCATTGAATCCCCTTTGTATCGGAAAATAAAA
>DUIP01000126.1:3482-17322 GCA_013330285.1 Candidatus Poseidoniaceae archaeon | reverse complement strand
GGCAGCATTACGGGTTTAGTTGACCAATCCTTCTTCGATGGAGCATCCTGGCAGACTTTTTCAGTCACCAATCAAGGCGCTACTTCACCATTGATCCCTGCGCCAATAAGTGAATTCACCTCTTCAACAAAATTCCGCTTCGTGTTCACAAGCGATGCATTAAACGAGGATATTGGCTTTTGGATGGATGACATTGTTATCGTCTATGACCAAAAAGTCAAGCCGATCGAATATGCCATTTCCTCAGCAGGAGTCTCCACGACAGGTGCCCTCCCTGGTGAATGGGGGAGTGTCGGGATTGCACTGACCAATAACGGAAACATCTCTGACTTTGTAATCCCCTCTGTAGAGAACTTACCAAACGATTGGGACGTGTATTATGCACACGAGTCAGGGGTTTCAATCAATGCCCAATCCGGCGTTTTGCTGGCACCTGGTGAAACAAAAACAATTCAAATGAATCTCATGCCGGATGAAAATGCGAGCATTGGTTTTAACCAACTCACATTCAAGGCGACTTCAAGTCAGTATCAAACCGTCAACAGCACCCTGCCTGTACAGTTTCAAGTTCTGCCAGACAGAGAACCATTCATCGTGATTCCAGAGCAACGACCATCCTGCCCTCCCGGATATACGTGCCCGTTTGAAATCGAAGTGCAAAACATCGGTGATGCCACTGATGTTTTTGATTTAAGCATCGATCAGCAATCCTTGCCACAAGGATGGAGCGTCCAGTTTTCATGGACTCAAGACACTTCAGTGTTGGTTCGACCAGATCAACCCGTACTGGTGGGCATGAGTATGACCGTACCTGTAGACGCCACACCTGACACTGTGGTAGCATTCAAACTCCATGCTACATCGCAAAACAATTCCATGAAGCATCATAGCGTTGAAATTGATGTCTCAGCTTCGATGATCAGCGAAGCATATGTGGGCATGTCATCGGTACAAGCCAATCAAGATTGGTCGATCAACGCTGGTGAAACCGTCGAAGTTTCATTCACCATTTGGAACAATGCCTCACGGCAAGACATTTTTTCGATGGGCGTTGAATATCAGCCTGCTGGAATGTGGCAAATCGAACAACCGAATAGACCCGATGCAGTCATCAATCCAGGTGGAAGCACAACATTCACAGCAAAAATCACGGCGCCTGAAAACGCACAAGCAGGTGACATTGCACCACCGATCACACCATCCATTACCTCACAACGTAGTGGTATGACAATCACTGGTGAGGAATTTAGCATGGTCAGTGTCCGCACCATTAGTGATCTTTCCCTTTCTCTTGTCGAAGCGCCGAATAAATTACGACCAGGTGCATCAAACAAAGTCATCTTTGATCTCGTCAACAATGGTAATGGTCCGGTTGAAGCCCTTCTCATCGCCGATGACATGCCACAAACATGGTCGGTTACCTTCCGGGTTCTTGGTGAGAACATCACTGACAGCATACCATTGAGCGCCCCCTATGACGCCAACAATAACGCCACAGTTGAAGCTTGGATTTTCGTGCCAAGTGAAGAGGGTGCCAGTGAAATTCACACCCTCACATTCACTGCTTCCAACAGCGAAGGGCTCGATGACCAATTCCTCGAGGACAATACGGTAAGTTTCGACACCATTACCGCTTCTGTACGAATTCCAATGCTCACAGGTTCAGGAGCCTCCACCTTCGCCATGGTAGGCTCAACCGTGAGCGTCAATGCGACATTAACCAATATAGGAAACGCAATCGATGATGGAATCATTGTGCGTGGATCATATTCAGCCTCACCACCGAACCCCAATATTGTCGCTTTCTTTTCAACAGGAATTGGTTCAACTTCGAAATCTGCTGGCGAAGCTGTGGAAATTATGCTCGCCCCGAATCAATCAACCGTGGTATCACTTGACTTGATTTTGCCATCTGACCTTCTCCTTAACACCCGTATTGTTGTGTCTTTTGAGGTCATAGCAGGTATGAATGAGGAGATGCAACCTTACGAATTAACCTATGATGCGCTGATCATCGTTGATCAGCAGCGCAGGATTGATGTCGAATTGAGCAGTCCAAACGCCTTGATCAATCCAACGGGTGTTGGCGTCCCGCTCTTCGTCAACTTGACAAGCACTTCAAGTCAATCTGAGGATTTGGAACTCAACGTCATATTACCTGAAAATTGGCAAGCGGTTTGTAACGGCGTGCTCTTGGAGAGTATTGGACAAAACATGACATTACAAGCCGGACATATCGACCCCCAAATCGACGATATTCCATGTACATTACACCGAATTTCTGGCCCGCTTGAGGGGAAGTTAACCTTCAGTGTTGCAAGTAAAGATGGTGTCTTACAATGGGAAGGCAGTCAAGTGTTCACCTTTTCTGAACGACCAAATGACGCCACATCCATCGCCGTTGAAACAGTTGCTGGCGGGATTGCGGTTTTCCTCGCGTTCGTCCTTCTGCTGGCCATTTCACTGCGCAAACGAGGCGATTCTGAAATCGTGGATCTGCAAGAGGAAGATGAACAGCCTATGGAGATCGTACAAGCCGGACCGCCTGCCTCGAACGGCCCACCGATTCAACAATCCACAATGACGCCCCATCACGAACCAGAGCAACAAGGGCCTATGCTACCGGCCGAAGGATTGCCACAAGGTTGGACGATGGAACAGTGGACCCACTACGGACAGCAGTACCTTGACCGAATGAAAGGACAAGCATGATACATCACCCAAGGAAGCGTTGGACATGGCCACTTACCCTGGTGCTTGGTATGCGTTATGGGTCATGGTCATGGTCTTCGGCGTTTTGACATGGTTTTTGAGAAACTTCACGGAGCGCGTTGAAGCAACTCGGTTATCCGCATTGCTTGGTGTGATGTCCATGTTGACGTTGCTTTCTTGGACATTGTTGGAATTCTAGGTGATCATATGGAATTACCTGACAAAGACCGACACCAATATTCCGGCATGTATCCATGTCGAGTACCGGTATGGTGGGCGAGATATGGTGAACCGGAACGACATCCAACACTACCGGGTGTAACCGGTCGCAAGGTGATCTTGCGAATCGAAAAGCGGTTCGGCCGTTTGGAACGACTCCTTGCCAGAATGTTCCGTGCACCTCGTGAAGTCAGGCGACCACTTGATGCGATGAACAGCATGCTATGGGAATTATCGAACGGACAACGAACCTTCGAAGAGATTTGTGAGCATATGAACGATACGTTCCAGGAAGACATCGCACCAGTTGTTGATCGAACTGCCGCTGGGATTGATGCATTGAAGCGGAGAAACCTAATGACAATTCTAACCACTGAGTTTACTCACAAATGGATGATTCATCCGGGGGAATGTCCACCACACCAAAATCTACCGCCCCTTGACAAATCACTCAACATTGATCCTCTTCCAGTTGAAGGTGATGGGATGCCTACAGATGAGGTGCAAGAAGTTCAACAGGCCGACCAATGACACTGATCACACCATTATCGTACAACGGCCGTTCCATAAGATGACCATGCAGGCTGAGAAATTCAACCACAGAATGCAGATTATCTGGATCTAACGATGTTGAATCAACCAATTTGAATTTCGGGTCTTTCATACGAATCGAAGATGAGAGTGGTTGTTCGAGGCGAGAAAGGACATCGAGCAGCTCACTTTTGTTGAGTGGGTCTGTCAAGTAAAGCCGAACAGCAACCGATTGGCTGGATGCTTCACAGAGTGCAACTGCTGATCGAGATTTCGAACAACGGGGGTTGTGATAGAGGACCGCCATGTTCTTGCCTCCTCAATTTGGTACATTGGCATTACGGGGCGCCCAGACCAAACGTAATCCAATGCCATCGGTTCTCTGGTCACTTGGCGCTGAAGCTCGAGCCCGACTTCGAGTTGAATCAGATTCGGTAAACCACGACCCTCCACGGTGACATTTTCGATGACTGTTCGGTGCGACAAACGCTGCCTGTGTGCCAGTGTGTTGTTGATAATTCATCACGTAATCATCTTCACACCATTCACCAGTTTGCCCATAGAGATCTAAAAAGCCCCATGGATTTGCTTTCTTTTGACCAACTTCCCGGGTCGTTGCACCAGAATTTCCTGCATGCCAACCATGGTCATTCAGTTCTGCATCCCGGTCCCCAAATGGCCAACGTGAATCCGTCCCTGCTCGTGCAGCATATTCCCATTCTGCTTCGGTTGGTAATCTCCATTCACCAATGAAGCCGAGCCTCGCTATTTCGGCATCACGTTCGTTCAGTTGTTCAATAAAATCGTGGGCATCCAACCACGAGATTGTTTCCACTGGCCTCAATCCTGCAGACCATCCTTCTGTAAATTTTGAAGGATTCGTCCCCATTATGCTCTGCCAGTGTATTTGTGTCACGGGGCGTTCTCCCAAAAAAAATGGCTCCGTAATTTCAACCGTGTGGGCAGGCCGTTCACTCTTTGAACCACGTCCTAAAGAATCGCCCATGACAAAAGTACCGGGTTCAACGAGGAGGTATTTGCCTCCAAAGTCATCTTCGAAAAAGGGGCGTTGATTGGACATGCTTCTCAGGAATTCAACATTGATGCCGTGTTCAACACAGAAGTGACGAGGGCCTGTAGACGATCTTTAGTGTCCTCTTGCGTGAGATTGCCTTCTTCATCAAATGCTTCTTTGACATGCCCCACTGCGAGTTGTTCGGGTACTGGCCAGGCATGTAACCAACGAAGCATGATGCGCATGTGATTGAGTGTGTTTGAATTTTGCATGCCACCAAGGGTGCACATCAGACCAACAGCCTTCCCACCTATGTGCTTATCATACAGCCAATCAAATGTATTTTTCATGACGCCTGACATCGTACCATGGTATTCAGGAGAACACACCAAAAATGCATCACATGAGGTTGCAAGTTCTTGAAATTCCTTGACATTGGGATTGTTCCAGCAACCATCCTCGCCGACAAATGGTAATGGCTTTTCGTTGCAATCCCAAAAGAAGATTTCAGCTCCTGCGGCTTTTGCCATCTCCAATGCGTGTGTCACCATCATGCCGCTTTTGGAAGTCGGCCGATATTCACCTGAAAGTCCGAGGACGCGTAATGGTTGTTCGCTCATGGGCTTCGCTCGGCGCCGAGGCATTTCAATTTAGGGTAGCAATATTGAACGCATCGAGAAGGAATACTTATGCGACACAGTTTTCCCCTTTGAACAGAGGACGCACCCATGGACACCGAAAACAGTCAAAATGAACCGTCCAATGAACTCGATTCTGGAGATGTTGTCTCAGATTCCGTGATCGATTCCATGGCTGCAGCACTTGAATCAGCAGGAATCTCCATTACGCCCGACGAACCAAAACCAACCCCCGAAAAACGCTATTCTGACGAAGTCATGCGACAGGTGGTAAGCGAACAAGATATCGAGGACCAAGACGGTTTCATCGAATTTGCAAAATCTATGGACGGGGACGAAAATGGATACCTCAACAAACAAGAATTGATCGACGCTGCTGAAGCATGGTCTCACATCAACGAACCTGAGCAAGATGAATCAATGAAACTTGAGGATGAGGTTGCGGCTTTACTTCAAGAAGGAGAAGACAATTCGCGTAAGAATCAACCGAAGGAGGCTCTTGTCGCATTCAACAAGGCCATTGCACTGGATCCATCATGCGACATGGCATGGTTTAATCGCGGCGTTCTTCTCGAGGCCCAACAGGATGCTCGTGGCGCCCGACAAGCGTTCCAGATTTGTCTTGACCTCAATGAAGAACATGCTCCTGCAACGGCCAACCTTGCCATCCTTTTGGAACGTATTGGTGATGAAGTAGGTGCATATGAAATGGCAACAAAAGCCCTATCATTTTTCCCTGGCCACCCAACGTTGACTGAACTCAAAGCCAGATGTAAGGGCAGTGTTGAGTCAGTCGAAATAGAAGCTATGCCGGTTGTGGAACCAACCCAAACATTTAGCGAAGCTCAAGTCAAGAAGGCGATGGAAGAAACTGGGGCAACCGACAGAGAAGCGGTCTTGGCCGAAGCGGTTCACCACGATGATGGCAACGAAAATTTGGAGTTCAGTGAATTGATGTCAGCAGCAGAAGTGGTCGCTGCTACCGAAGTGGTCGAGGTCACCTTGCAAGGCCAACCAACCTTAATTCATGACGAACCAGAACCGATGGTCGAAGTTGAAGCAACGCCTCTACCGGCGGATACCGCAGCACCATCACCCGAGCCAACCCCCGAACCAGCACCATCGATCAATTTGGATGAACTGGTCGAAGAAGCAACACAAATGATTCGATCAGGTTCACCAGCAGAAGCTCTTAGCCTCCTCAAACCTCACCTGAAAACCATTGGTGCACAGCATGCAGGGGCTTGGAGAATTGCAGGTGGCGCCATGGCTCGACTCGATCTTGACGACCACGCCATCAGTGCGCTTAATCACGCACAATCACTCGACCCAACACAAGCAAGTGGCTGGTTTAATCTGGGTTCCATCCATCAACGAAAGGGCGATTCCAACATGGCTATTGAAGCCTATATACAAGCGATTGAGGCACAACCCGACTACCTTAAAGCAGCTCTGAAATGCAGTATGTTATGCTATGAGGTTGGCGATATTGAACACTATCTCACAGCATCACGAGCCGTGTTGGTCAGCGACCCATCCAACGCCGTACGACATCAATTGGTTGAGGTTTTGATTGGACTTGCCGAGGGTGAAGCACATGTCTTGGAAACAGCTCAAGGCCTGCCACCAACACTACCCGAAGGCCCACACATGGCAAAGGAAGCCCTCGAACTGCTCGGCCCAGGAACGAGTCAACATCATGCCCGAGCGCATTCTGCCGCCCAAGACCATGTACAATCGGTCACGGTTTGGCGCACACTGATCCAAAGTGATGGGCAGAACGCTTCAAATTGGCGCGGCCTAGCCCGTGCTCTTGAGAATGCAGGAGATTTAGAAACTGCACAGAAATGCCACAGCAAAGCCAATGCTTTGGAATCAAATGCCCCTGAAGAAACCGCTCCAGAGCCTGAGCCGGAAAGTGAGATGGAACCTCAAGCAGAAGCCGCAGTGGAACCTGCCAATGAATTCGTTGCACCACAGCCACAACCAGCGCCTGCTCCACCCCATCCTGATGATGCTGCCGCCGATTTCTACATGGGTGCGCTTGGCCTTAATAACGAGCCTCAAGCCCCAGAATTCAACACACAATCAGAAGAAGTTCAGCCCGTTTATGATCCAGCAACTGATGTCTTGATGCAACCTATTCAAGCAACGCCTTTGGCCGTTGAAGAATCAACTCAACCTGAAGTCGACTTGGCAAAAGCCGCCCTTGATGCGACAACTCGTGCATCCACTGTCGTCACCGGTGAAGTGAATTCGATGTCGATTGCGAACCAAGACATCGCATGGTACAATCAAGGTGTTCAATTGATTGACGATGGAAAATTCGACAAAGCGCTATCCTCTTTTGACCGAGCACTCCCGTCGTTCGCCAATGATGATGACATGTTGATTCGAATCCTAAACGGTAAAGGAAATGCATACTATTACCTCGAAGATTATCCGAAATGTGTTGAGGCATATCACCAAGCAATGCTTATTCGCCCGGCAGAAGTTCGAGGAAAAACACTGTACAACATGGGCAGTGCATACGCCGAAATGGAGCGCTATCCAGACGCTATCAAGTGTTTTGAGCAATCAATACCTCGTGGTTTACAACCAGATGAAGTGGCCCGTGCGAGGGATCAGATTCGCCGCTGCACCATCCTCCAGAAAGAGCGTGCTCGTAAAGCACGACGTAAGTGAAACCTGGTGGTCCAATGAGCAACACTGTGAGTTTGGATATCATTGCTCGGTTGGTCGAATGCGGCATGGAAGAGAAGCATGCTCATATTGTCATGGATCTGGCAACACACCCTCCATCGAAAGCATCAGATGTTGGGAAAAGGATCGGTATTTCCAGAATGGATGCATACAATTCCTTGAGAAAAATGCAGGACTTAGGGTTCGTGAAGGCTACATTGGACAAACCGATGAGGTTCTTAGGACTTAAGATCGAGGAAGTCTTTGGATTGTTAATCCAGAAATCAGAAATGGATTTGCGACGAATGCAAGACCATTTAGAAGCCATGAAATCGGATGCTCACAGTGTGCTCCTCTCTCATGAAAATGAATACCATGAACCAAACTTCACCGTGCTGAAAGACCGGCATTCAATTATGGCAAACCTCCAATCAATCTTGAGTGAGGCCGAACATTCTGTGTGGATGTTGTTGGGTGACTGGGGAATTTTTCACCTTCGGCGATCGGGTGCCTTTGAAGCGTTGACAGACGCAGTCAACCGTGGCATAGAAGTCAAGATTTCAACATCGTTGAACGAAAAAACCATCAAATTTTTTGATGACCTCGACACGAGGATCGAAATACGCCACCACGAAGAATTCCGCATGCAGGGCGTATATGTGGACGATGAGGTGGGATTGCAGTTCATCAATGTGGAAAAGAACCCTACAGGTCGAGGGAAAACAGACAGTGCACTCTTGATTGAATCCAAAGCATTCATGGAAGCTCAATCAGAATTGATGGCCATCCAATGGGGTGCTGGAACATCATACCGGGCTGCTAAAGCGCGACTCACCGAAGGTAAAATCATCGAACCATTGAACCTCTCGCTTGGTGATGGTTCATATTACGAACGTCTTCGCTCATCGGTCAACAAACAACTAGCTGTCCAAAATGAACAGCCAAATACGATTTTGAGGCGCCAAGGGGAGCCAATCACGATCGAAGGGAATGTATCTGCAGAAGCCCTACAAAAACTAGGCGTCGATCTCGATGAAGTCTTGTTAGGTGTCGGCATTCGAATAGGAGAAGAATTGGCGAGTAAATGGGACAATGTGGAAGATGACCAAGAGTTTTGGAAGCATTTGAGTCATGAATGGGAACAATTGGGAATGGGTCAAATTTTGACCACCAGCATGCCACCCGAATCCTTGACCGTCCAAAATGGCGGTGCTTGTGGTGGAAATCCAACATCAAACAGCATGTTATGCCATCTTGACGAAGGTGTTTTGAAAGGCATTCTTAGGACACGACATGGCTTTGTGATTCAGTCAACACAACGGGTATGTCCTACCGATGGTTCAAACTCGTGCCACTTCAAAATTGAATGTGAAAAGGATACCATTGAACCATCGCAATGAGCGCAGGTTCTTAGGCGAGCCCCCCGTCGGCGTATCATGGACTGCGGTACGTGTGAAACGGCTGGACCAATTCAGGTCATACAGCCAGAAGTTGTGGATGTGGCATTGACCATATCGGAGAAAGCCCAAACCATGCTTGCTGATGCGTTTGGTGATGACCGCTCGATGGCCCTTCTCGTTGGCGTGCTTTCCGGTGGTTGCTCTGGATACATGTATGATTTACAGATTGTAGAAAATACGGACCAATCCTGCCAGGAAATCAACATCAATGGATTCCGAGTTCTCGTTCCAAATGCATCGAGTCACCTACTTGATGGCATCGAAATCGATTACGTAGACCGCCTCATGGGAGGCGGATTCAAGATCAACAACCCCAACGCAGAATCCTCCTGCGGCTGTGGTGAATCCTTCGCATGAGGGGCGAGGCATGACAATTGCTCCATATCCTGATGGTCACTTGAGCGTATGGCGTGGTCGTGACGTTTTATCATTCATTGATGGGCTCTCAACCAATCTGGTTTTGGACCTCGTTGAGGGGCAATGCAAACATACGACCTTTACCACAACATCTGCGAAAGTGATCGATCGAGTGATGCTCTTTCACATGGGCGGTTTTGTAGCATGTGTGAGCCATGGACCGCATTGGCAAGCTTTGTTGTCCCATGTATCCCCTCGGATTCTTGGACAGGACGTGTCCATCATGGATGCAACCCAAAGCAACGATTTTTATGTTGGATTCAATCATGGAAATGAATACACTGCCACCTATTCTTCAGAGAATGGTATCACCATCGGAAGCAGCATCGATGGTTACGAAATGATCGTAGCGTCGAAAGGAACTTCAGTCAAAGCAGATGCGAATTGGAATGATTTCAATGAGTGGAGAATCAGCCAGTGTG
The DNA here is from genome assembly GCA_013330285.1 of Candidatus Poseidoniaceae archaeon. GTDB lineage: Archaea > Thermoplasmatota > Poseidoniia > Poseidoniales > Poseidoniaceae > MGIIa-L1 > MGIIa-L1 sp8160u. Next base: position 7,226 of record DUIP01000126.1, on the reverse strand, counting down.
TGCCGTGGCCTGGCCAAGAAATCACCCAAAAGCACCACGCTCTGGCCAGCGGACTTTCACACGATGTTCATCCAGCGAAGGGGTGCTACATTGGTCAAGAAGTCTTGACGCGCATGGTCAGTCGAGGAAAACAAGGACGTAAACTTGTGACCGTATCAAACGAAGAAGCCAAGCCTTCTGAGGTGACGACAAAAGGTTCGACACACTCGCTGTCTATTGTGCGTGTATAATTCAATAGCCAAGCAACTCAGAGAGTTGCGATTTGTAGAAATTTCCAGATCCCTGAAGTGAAGAAAGTTCGTCCTCGCTCAATTCAAGTTCCAAAATTCGCTCAATACCACCAGCACCAAGAATCACCGGAACACCGATGTAAACATCATCAAGGCCGTATTGTCCAGTGAGGTGAGCAGAAGCGGGAATCAAACGCTTTCGGTCATTGAGAACTGCTTCAGCCATAATTGCTGCAGCGGAACCTGGTGCATAGAAAGCAGATCCACGTTCGAGTAATTTGACAATTTCTCCACCACCAGATGCCGTACGCTTGCATATGGCATCAATGGTCTCCTCATCCAATAGATGAGTGATGGCAATACCACCGACTGTTGTAAATCTTGGAAGGGGCACCATGGTATCGCCGTGACCGCCAAGGACCATGGCTTGGACATCCTCTTCGGAACAGCCCACTGCTTTGGCTACGAAGTGAGTCATGCGTGCACTGTCAAGCACACCAGCTTGTCCACAGACGCGGTTTGCTGGGAAACCAGTGACCTTCTGCATGTGATAGGTCATCAAATCCAATGGATTGGTCACCATGATGATGGTCGAGTTAGGAGCATGTTCACGGATGCCTTCACCAACTTGCTGAACGATTCCGGCGTTCTTGGCGATGAGATCTTCTCGAGTCATACCTGGTTGGCGTGGAAATCCAGAAGTGACAACAACAACTTCTGCACCTGCGATGTCCTCGTAGTTCGCAGTTCCAGTGATTGCACCATCGTAATTCAAGACCTGTCCGTTTTGGGACATGTCCAGAGCCTTACCCTTTGCAAATCCCTCGTAAATATCAAGCATGACAATATCGGCAATTTTCATTTGTGCGAGGACGAAGGCGCAAGTAGCTCCAACATTTCCTGCCCCAATCACTGCAATTTTTCTTCGATGACTCGCCATAATGTTCCCTTCGATGTTTGTTCCAGTAAAAGGACCTCCATAAGGAACATGGTGGAATTCTTAGAGAATAATGATGTGAAATCGCATTGAACTCAACAAATTCGTCATGTAATGTCAAGCCCTCGAAGCGAGTTGTCTAAAAACCCCCTCACATTGGGCAAAAACACCCAACACCCACAGTCGTGGGAACTGGGCATGAGGCGACACTATGAAACTCGGCGTACCAATGGAACCTGAAGGCGAAACACGTGTTGGAATTGTCCCCTCGAGCATGAAAAAACTCGCCAAGGCTGGCTTCGAAGTCATCATTGAATCTGGAGCTGGTCGATCAGCAAATTATCATGACAGCGATTATGAAGCCGCAGGTGCAACAATCGGCTCACGAGAAGATGCTCTGAGTTGCCCGAACATCGTTTGTATCCGATTCCCTGGCGTCGATGGTATCGCAAAAGGCACCAACCTCGCCTGTGTTTCTGATCCTTTCCGACATCCAGAACATGTGAAATCTTGCATGGATGCAGGGATTACATTGCTGTCAATGGACATGATACCTCGACGACTTTCCCGAGCCCAATCGATGGACGTGAATTCGTCTCAAGACAACCTTGCTGGATACAAAGCAGTCCTTCTGGGAGCCGCTCATGTTCCAAAGGGCATCCCGATGATGACCACATCAGCTGGTACCATTCGCCCTGCAAAAGTCGTCATCATGGGAAGTGGTGTTGCTGGCCTTCAGGCCATTGCGACCGCGAAACGACTGGGAGCTGTTGTCTATGCATCAGATGTGCGCAAGAGCGCTGCTGAACAAATCGAATCCGTAGGTGGACGGTTCATCGAAGTCGATGGCATGGACGACTTCGAGGATGAATCAGGATATGCAAAACCCCTCACTCCAGAGTTCATTCAAAAGGTCAATGACACAGTATGTGGCGTTGCTGCTGATGCAGATATTATTGTCACCACTGCACGTATTTTCGGTCGCCCTGCACCAATCACCGTACCATCTTCGGCGGTTCAGAATTTCAAATCTGGCGCTGTGGTAGTCGATATGAATGCGGATGTTGGTGGGAACTGTGAAGACACGGTTAAGGGTGAAATCACAACCACAGACAATGGCGTGATCATCATTGGAACCTCCAACCTTCCCGGAACCCTTGCCACAACATCAAGCATGCTGTATTCGAACAACCTCACGACATTCATGACCTCGCTGGTCAACGATGGCGAGGTTGTTATCTCTGATGAGGATGATATTCTCGTCGGTGCTCCAGAAGGCAGTGATTTCTATGTCAACGGCATGGGTGGAGTCCTCATTTGTAAAGATGGAGAAATACATCCAAAACAAACCCGCCTTGGAGGTGTTCTTTGATGGAACCTGAATTTTTAATTGCCAACATCACGCTGTTTCTTCTTGCCATCTTCCTTGGATTTGAACTCATCACAAAGGTCCCAGCAACCCTCCACACACCTTTGATGAGTGGTGCAAACGCTATTTCGGGTATTTCGATTATTGGGGCCTTGATCGGTGCAAACGTTGCATTTGATGGTGGCCAAACCGCCCTTTCTGGACTGTTGGCGTTCGTCGCAGTGGTCCTTGCTATGATCAACGTCGTTGGTGGTTTTGCAGTCACGAATCGGATGTTGAACATGATTGCTGGTAAGAAGCGAGGAGGTGCTTGAGATGGAGGATTGGATTTCTATTGGCTATCTCTTGTCCGCTGCTTTGTTCATTTTCGGTTTGAAAAAATTGGGCCATCCAAGGACCGCTCCGTTTGGTAATCAGCTCGGTGCCATGGGTATGCTGGTCGCTGTCATCACCACGATTGTACAAATGCAATTCACCGGTGAAGGCGTTGTTGATTGGACGTTGATTGCTGGAGGGCTTGTCCTCGGTTCCTTGATTGGCTATTGGATGGCTGTGAAGGTCGAAATGACTGGAATGCCAGAATTGGTAGCACTGTTCAACGGATTTGGTGGTGCTGCTTCAGCCCTTGTTGCTCTTTCTGAGATTCAAAAGTACATCATTACTGGCGACACTCCAGTGGGATTGGAACTTACAGTGACCATGGTGGCTGCTGGCCTCTCTGCCCTCGTGGGTTGGATGACACTGACTGGTTCACTCCTTGCCATGTACAAACTGAAAGGTGGCATTGAAGTGTTTGGCAAGTGGATACGAACGCCAACTTGGGGTCCTGTATGGCTCAACCCAGTCAAGGTGGTCTTGCTTCTCAGCGTGCTCGTGATGATCGTTATGAGCATCGAGGAGCCGACCAACGAAACCTATCTTTGGGGCATCATTGGCATCTCATGTCTTCTCGGTATTGTGCTGGTGCTTCCAATTGGTGGCGCAGACATGCCAGTTGTGGTCTCGTTGCTCAATTCCTTGTCCGGTATTGCTGCTGCCTTCACCGGTTTCATTATCGGAAACTCGGTACTGATTATCGCTGGGTCACTCGTTGGAGCATCCGGACTGATCCTTACATTCATCATGTGCAAAGCGATGAACAGGACACTTCTGGATGTCCTCTTCAAGTCCTTTGGTGGCGATGGAGAAAAGCAAGACCTCACCCGAAC
>DUIP01000126.1:0-3072 GCA_013330285.1 Candidatus Poseidoniaceae archaeon | reverse complement strand
TATGGAATGGCTGTTTCTCAGTGCCAACATGCCGTCAAGGAATTTGCCAATATCATGGAAGAAAAGTTTGGTACTGAAATCAAGTACGCCATCCATCCAGTTGCTGGTCGCATGCCAGGACACATGAACGTTCTATTGGCAGAAGCAAATGTGCCATATGAACAGTTGATCGAAATGGATGAGATTAACGGTGAATTCCCCGAATGTGATGTCGCACTCGTCATCGGTGCAAATGACACAACAAACCCCGCAGCTCGCAGTGGCGAAGGACCACTTGCTGGAATGCCAATTATTGATGCCGATCAAGCACGTACGGTTGTCATCATCAAGCGTTCACTCTCCGTTGGTTATGCAGGTGTCGACAATGATTTGTTCTACATGGACAAAACGATGATGCTCTTTGGCGATGGTAAGGCTATGATGGCCGGATTAAACACCGCCGTCAAGGAAATTTGAATGGGTCACAGAGGTCCTTTGAGTCAGCCTACGGCTTACGGTCGTGAAGCAACGTTCAAAGGGCTGGGCCAAGTGGCAACATCAAGGTGAGTTCATGCTATCTCGGAATACCCGTCTCCTCATGGTTGGTTTGATGGTTCTTTTGTTCGCAGCCCCTGCTTTGGGTATGCCAGGTGGACCACCATGGAAGAACGGGGATTCTCTCGTCGTTGAGACCGGTTGTACTTGCCACGGCGATGGTGTACCATCCACTGAAGTGGTCGTCTCGATCTCTGGTGTTCCACGCTCCTATACCCTCGATGAAACCTACACATTCACTGTTTCACTGCAACATGCATCAAACGCAGAAGGCGGGTTCATGATTTGGGATTACAACAAAGGAACACTCACGCCAGGTGAAGGCTCTGCAGTTGTAGCTGACGAGCCGGGTGCGATTGCCCAAAGCGATGTTGGCAATGATTGGGTGTTCACATGGACCGCACCAAGCGAAGATATCGGTGTTGTACCATTCCAACTTGTTGGAAACGCTGTCAACGGAAACGGTCAATTCGATGCAGGAGATGCATGGAATATTCTCTCGTTCTCCATATCAGCACCTGATTCAACCACAAACGATGGCGAGGATCAACTTGCTGTTCGAACCATTAGCGTCGGCGACTATGACAGCTTGTTCGTAGCGGACGTCGACCCTGAAGTCGCCGAAGCGGAAAGGCAAGAGAAAATTGCAGACACGTTCTTTGAAGAAGGAAACATCTACTACTTTGCAACCTTCTCTATCCTTCTTATTGCTGCTGTCGTACAAGGGGAATTCTATCAGCGTAAGTTTGCCGGAGGCCCTGAACATCTTGACAAGAGCCTTGCCATACCACAGGGACTCCGACGTGGAGCATTGAGCGCAGGTTTACTTCTGCTCTTCGCTTATGTCATGGACAACGATTCAGGATGGCAAGTGCGCCTTGCTGTCGGCATGTGCACCTTATGGGCCATGTATGGCGTTTACCGAACCATTGCTCAGGCACGAGCAGAACCTCAAGCGAAAGATCTCGTTTGATGAAAATCACACTCCCATGATGATGGAGGATTGAGGTCACTCCATGACGTTGCAATTGGAACGAGACAGCAGGACAGAGGTTCAAGCACACCTCGATGAGCTGACCGGCAGAGTCACACTCATCTTTGCAGTCATTGTCGGTCTCACTTTTGCATTTTCAACACAAATTGATGGATGGCTCGATGCGCTTCTCAAGCAGATTGATCCATGCACAGATTCATGCCTCAACCTCTACGATCCTGCACGCTGGAGCGCTGTTCGATGGCTTAGTGCGACCCTTGCCGCTATTGCTGCCGCCTCACCACTCATATGCCAACAAGTATGGGCGTTTAGCAACAAGGGATTGCTACCAAGTGAACGCAAGTGGATGGTTCGTTGGATGTTCGGAGGCACATGCCTTACCCTGATGATCAGCGCAACAACACTTCTCTATGGATTGCCGTATGTATTCAATTTCGGTCATGGCATTCAAACCGAGATGGGATTGACTGCTCGTTACGATGCTGTTCTGATGTTATCGATTACGTTGTCAGTCATTTGGACCCAGACCATCGTTAGTTTGTCGATCCTTGGCATGGCTATTGCTGGGATGCTGGGCGTGTTAAACAAAGAGACCGCAGATTGGTGGCGTCTACGCTGCTATGCACTTGTCGTGATGCTCCTGTATGCCTCACTGCCCGAATTCGGAGGCCTTGCGTTCATGCTCATCTTAGCGTCGATCTTGACCATTGAAGTCCTATGCAGTTCATGGTTCAACCAACATGCGTTACAAACGATCAATACGGTTGAATTGATGGATGGCGAAGGTGGTGTGCGTCGACCCGTCATTGTTGAATGCCAATGCAGTGGTGCCGCTGTCCCACTCCCCCAGCCATTGAACATCGGCGTTCCAATATTGAAGTACAATGGATTATGCACGTCGGAACATGAACGTGAGTTAGCCTATGGTGCGTTTATGGCTTCCAAAACGACTGATGCTTACATTACTGGTTGTTCATCGATGCCACTGAGCCATCGATTCAAAGCGAACTGTGCATCGATTGGTGTTCGTTTGGATGGACTTAATCTCCTTGAACGCCAATCCTACCGTACTCGACCCCAACAACGACCTGATGTCGAATTTGAATTGATGCTTGCACAAGTGTCAGATCCCTGGCCTGAAGCATCCAGGCTTGACCGCGTTCTTGCTGTGATGAAGGAAAATCTCGAAGTGCCCTATGTCTACATGACAGCGACGCCAGCACAGGCTTGGGGACAGCAATTGAAACCAAATGAAGTGCTTATTCGTATCGAAGAAGAGAGCCACAGAGAATTCAAGCGTAGGGCTCAAGACTTGGGTGTGCAACTTCGGCAACTCTTGACCACCACCTGAACAACTCGTCCAGAAATCACACCTTTTCACGAAACTGGTATCACAAGGATTGAAACCAAAGGAACCTGAGGTCGACACATGAACCCAAGAGTAGGTGTGCCATTTTTGGTAGCGCTGCTCTTGGCAAGCAGTTGGGCGTTCACAAATCAATCTGTCATCGATGAGTGGGTTCGAGAATCCCAATTCGAATCCA
>DUIP01000165.1 GCA_013330285.1 Candidatus Poseidoniaceae archaeon | reverse complement strand
TGCAGTGGAGATGATTATCGCAGGTCTTGCTCTTTATGCTGCTTCCCAATCAACGAATGAAGCGACAATCGAAACGATGATTGAAGTAACTCAAGCCTCCTTGATTGGCTCCATTCTTGGAAACCTCTTGCTGGTGCTGGGTCTTGCCATGGTGTGGGGGGGCGTCAACCACAAGATTCAGCATTTCAACAAGGATGCTGGCCAGATGAACGGCTCGTTATTGCTGCTGGCTATTTTGGCCCTTATTATCCCAAGCGCTGTGGGCCTGATGGGCATCGACACAGGTGATGCGATTCGAGACATCTCCCGCTTTGCTGCGATTATCATTCTCATCATCTACGGACTTGCTCTTCTCTTCCAACTGAAAACCCACGTTGATGTCTTTGCAGCAGAAGCCGGCCACGGTACTCATGAGCACCCAACCATGAGCATCAAGGACGCATGGATCTTACTCATTCTTTCAACGGCTTTTGTTGGCTGGATGGCACACATCCTCGTCCACAACCTCGAGGGTGCTGTCCATGATTTGGGCGTTCCTGAATTATTTGTAGGCGTGATCTTATTGCCATTCTTTGGCAACGCAGCTGAGCACTTTGCAGCCGTCATCGTTGCTGGCAAAGACAAAATGGATTTGGCGATCGCAATCGCGATTGGTTCGAGCGTCCAAATCGCTCTTTTCGTCGCACCCGTCATGGTCCTCTTGGCCTGGATCCTCAGTGTTGATTTGACGCTTGAATTCGGAGTGTTGGAAACTGCAGCGACCTTCATTTCTGTGCTTGTAGCAAACTCGATTCTTTCCGATGGGAAAACCAACTGGCTCGAAGGTGCCATGCTTCTTGCAAGCTACATCATTCTCGGTGCGGCTTTCTTTTTGATTTGAGGAAGTGAGGGCATGAAAAAGACAGGATTGGCTCTTATTGTTGTCTCCACCCTCTTACTGCTGGGTGGCACAGTTGGATACACCGTGGAAGGAACCGTTGATGATGTACCGACGCCCAACGTACAAGGCTTGGTGTTCTTCTCTGACGACGCACTTCCAGGCAACCCCGCTTCCCTCGTCATCAATGCAGATACGAACATCAAATGGGACCGAGATGATGTTTTTCTCGTCATCGCTGATGGTGGCAAAAAGAAGCAATGCGATGACATTGCAGAAAATGGCGGCGTTCTCAGCGGATTTGACACCAACAGCAAGACCTGTACATATGGTGATGAGGGTTACGTGGCTGCTGGTGATGACGAAGTCGAAGGCCTTGATTGGCGAGTTGAATCGGGCGAATTCTTCGCAGGAATTGGAACAAAAGAAGGCGTGCTTCCAGAAGGAACTGAACTCAATCTCGATTATTCAATCAACCTCACCCTAAGCGCAGCAGGTTATCTCTTCCTTATCATCGCAGAAGGAGCAGGCATCCTTCTTCTTCGACAGCAATGAGTTCATTCGAGGCCATCGTAATAGGACTGCACAGCAAGATCCAGTTCGGTCCATGCTTGTCGCTCATCAATCGTAGTGGTGGTCCCATCATACCTGATCGCTTCTCCATCAACCCATAGGTCAAGGCACGTTGCTCCGTTGAACAGGAGGTTGGTGATGTGGCGGTTATTCGAGCGGCCAACGGGGCGCATTCGAATGTCATCGATGTCCCAAACAGCCCAATCTTTGCTGCCTTTGGTGGCCATCTGGAATGCATCATGTGCGGTCATCAGCGTTGGGTCCCAGTGGTCATGGCGTTGAACCAGAGCGGCCAATCTCGCCTCAGCCAGCATGTCCAAGCCACTTCCCGATGAGGCTGCACCATCGGTTCCGAGGCGAACATCGACACCCGCTTCATTGTAAGCGGGCAATGAAAGCGTTCCACCACAGGCCAATTTCATATTGGAAGAGGGGCAATGGACGGCTGTAACGCCGTGTTGGGCCAGCGTACGAATTTCGTTTTTCTTGACCCATGAGGCGTGAGCACACACCGTTCCTGGCTTGAAGAAGTCCAAACTGTCGAGGTATTCGACAGGATACATTCCGGTTTTCTCATGGCATTCTGCTACTTCTTTCCTCGTCTCGCTGACATGGATGTGCAAGCGCCCATCACGGCGCTCTGCCAATTCAGATGCTCTTCGTAAGGTGTCTTCGCTGCACAGATAGACTGAGTGGGTGGCGATGGCGTATTGGATCTTATCAAGCGGAGATTGATTTTTGAGCAGACCATCGAGTTCATCCAGAGCAGATACTGCGTCCTCATGCGACGGCAGTGCTGCATCACTCACGGGCCCTCCAATCAATCCTCGAAGGCCTGCATCTTCGAGCACCTTCCCGGTGACCGCGGGATAGAAGTACATGTCCGCCGCAAACGAACTCCCCGTTTTGATCATCTCAGCAGCAGCAGCTTGCGATCCAACACGAACAAATTCAGGCGTGATCTTCGCCTCGGTAGGGAATATTGCTTCGTTCAGCCAACGATGAAGTGGAAAACCATCACTAAAATCTCGTGCATTCAACTGCATGGCCAAGTGTGTGTGCCAGTTTTGTAAACTTCGTGTGATGAGTCGGTTGGTTCCATCCACATCCTGTTTGACATCTTCGTCGCCATTGGATACAGACCACGTCCCGTCGCTGTGCAAAAGCACATCACCGAGATGCTTCTTTCCGCTTTCATCAACAAGCACCGTGTTGCGATACCTCACCGCAGCATCGTCGCCCATGGGAGGTGGTGGTGCCGCCCCCTCATCAACGCTGGCCTCCGAACCGTCTTGCTTATGTTCACGAGCCACCGCCCGTCACATACGCCACTGTGGCTTAGCTGGTATAGCACCTGATTCGTAATCAGGAGGTCGGGAGTTCGAACCTCCCCAGTGGCTCCAAATTACTGATTATTGATCGAAGATTCGGGCTTCATTGAGAAGGCTTTAGCGCTGGCTTCGAGGCTTGCCACAGCAGGTAAACTTCGTCCTGAGATGTAGTCAAGGCAAGCGCCTCCACCAGTCGAGACATGTCCCATTTTTGAGGCAAGGTTTCGCTTCATGATTAGGGTCGCAGTATGGCCGCCGCCAACAACAACGTAGGCACGAGATTCTGCGCATGCGTTGAGCATCTCAATGGTGCCGAGTGCGAAATCAGGCAATTCAAAGACGCCAGCAGGCCCGTTCAGATGGACGGTACCTGCTGCTTTGATCGCCATCGAGAGGTTTCGAATTGATTGGATTCCCAAATCAAAGATTGGGGCTGAAACCGGCAGTTGCTCAAGGGGCAGGTCCACTCGATTATCTGCGATGTTTGCAGCGACGTCAACAGGAAGTCGGATGCGTTCAGAGAAATCAAGGAGCAATGATTTGGCCTTCTCAACAGTGGGGTTCCACTGCTTACCAAGTTCGCCAACCAAGAAGTCATGGTTGACTAAACCGATGTCGTTGCCGACCAATTCGAGCATGAGGTTCGCCACGCCACCGGTCACCCAGACCTCGTCACAAATGTTGTTTCGAAGCATATTCTCGGCAACAGCAATTGAATCATCGACCTTCACGCCACCAAGCACGGCGATGCACGGGCGAGCAGGATTTTCAAGGGCTCTGTCGAGTTTTCGTATTTCATTCGCCATCAGTTCTCCAGCGACACAAGGGATGAGGTTTGTGAATCCGACACCTGATGGTGTTGCACGGTGGGCGCACGCAAAAGCATCGTAGACATACAGGTCTGCAACGCTTGCCAACTTCTGAACCATTTGTGTTTCAGCCATCACGTCAAAGGTGCCTTTGGTTTTGATTTCTTCATCGTACATTCTGACATTGTTGAGCATGAGGATCTCGCCAATCTCGAGGCTTTCAATGGCAGCCATGGCCTTGTCTCCTGCGAGGTCCTCAACCCACTTCACAGGTCGCCCAAGGATTCGTCCAAGTTCTCTCGAGTGGCCTAAGGTGCTTGTGAAATCTTTCTTCCCGGGCCTTGACTGGTGTGCAAGGAGCACGACCTTAGCCTTTGAAAGACGATTGAGTGTTGGAACAATGGCCTTGATTCTGGTGTCATCCAAGAAGGAGTGGTCCGGGGCCATCGGGGAATTGATGTCCACGCGAACGATGACTGTACGCCCTTCAACATTGACATGTTCGAGGGTCAGAACACTCGCCATTGCACAGTCCAAGTGCCGCCGGTTTTTCATCCCCACGCATCAAATCAAACCTTTGTGGGCATCCATAACCACTTGCAAACCGCGCGTCTTTGGGCGGTCAGTTGTCCGAAAGGTGATATAGCCGCGAACACCGCTTCAGAAGGATGGCGCGCGAAGCACCCGAAAGGGACACATCGCTGGAGGGAGCACGCCGTCGCGCCAGCACGAGCACCTCGTCGTTTGGCGTTTCACGTCGAGAAGGCCACGACGCTTCCACCTATTATGGAAGCAGAGTGAACGAGGGTTTGGTTTCAAGCCGTGAGGTGGGCGAAGAGCAACCCCTACCGCCGACGATGGCCAACAGCATCATCGCTGGAGACTCTCGAAACCTCGACTTGCCAGACAACTGTGTTCACCTTGTTGTGACCTCGCCACCTTACAACGCCAGCAAAGAATACGACGAAGACCTCTCTCTTGGCGAATACCTCGATCTTCTCCACGGCGTGTTCGCAGAATGCTACCGTGTTCTTGCCCCTGGAGGTCGAATGGTCATCAATGTCGCCAACCTTGGTCGTAAGCCGTACATCCCACTTTCAAGTCACATCAACGTCATGATGGGCGAGATTGGATTTTTGATGCGTGGCGAAATTATCTGGGACAAATCAGCAAGCGCTGGCTCTTCTTGTGCTTGGGGTTCATTCCAAAGTGCAAGCAACCCGTGTTTACGGGATGTTCATGAATACCTCTTGGTGTTCTCAAAAGGCGATTACAAACTCAAGCGTGACAAAAAAGAGCGGGCTGAAGGACGCATTGACACAATTCCAAGAGACGATTTCATCAAGCACACGAAATCGATTTGGTCATTCCCAACTGAACGCGCTTCACGCGTGAACCATCCAGCACCATTCCCCGTTGAACTTCCAAAACGTTGTATCGAGATGTACAGCTTTGTCGGTGATGTCGTGCTTGATCCTTTCAATGGTTCAGGCTCGACGTGTGTAGCAGCAAAAACAACTGGGCGAACGTATGTTGGTGTCGACCTCTCTTCGGATTACTGCGAAATTGCAGAGCAACGAGTTCAATCAGCGGAAGCGTGGGTTGCACCTGAAGTGCAGGTGTGAACCACTTCGCTTCAGAGGTTCTCCCAAGGGTTCTGCGAGGGTTGTTCTGAGATTGGTGGCGTGATTTGAGCAGGTTGCGCTTGCTGAGGTTGCTGAGTAAGTGGCGGGGTGATCTGCTGCATCGGTTGACCATATCCGCTTTGAACGGTCTGACCCATTGGCATTTGAGATTGAACAGGCGCCTGATAGGCCACTTGTCCAGGTTGCATCTGCCCAACTGGCATCATGACATTTTGGGGAGGATCGTCCAATACAAAGGCCAGAATCAGGCCGAGAACCAAGAGAGGAATGGCGCAGCATATGGCTCCAAAACCACCTAAGGCGCCGAAGATACCACCGATCACCGCATCGACACATGCTTCATCGCAGTACTCGCCTCGAATGGTGACCTCAGCATTACTTTCAACGGTATATGTCATACCTGGTGTGTGCCAGATGTCTCCGTAGAGAACCTCTTGACCTTCTTGCATGTCCATGTCAGTCCAAATTTCGCATTCGCCTGCAATGTCGTTTCCTTCAGTGTCTGTGATGGAGAGTTCTAATG